>CAZABF010000001.1:0-32985 GCA_964483495.1 uncultured Candidatus Pelagibacter sp.
TTTTCAGTTTTTCTACTATTTTACTTACATTTGTGACAGGATTTTGTCTATTGTTTAAACTTCTAGTAATTTCTTTACAAATAGCACTTCCTACCACCAAACCATCAGCTGGTTTCAGTTTTGAGATTGTTTTTTCAGTAATTCCAAAACCAATCACACAATTCTTTTTCCGGTCAATTTTTTTTATTTTATTAAAATTTAACAATATTTGTTTTGGCGACACTTTAAGTTTACCTCCAGTTGTTGAAAGCATACTAATATAGTAAATCATATCATGAGAATCTTTTATAATTTTTTTTAATCTTTCATTTGAAGTAGTTGGTGATAAAAGTTGAACAAAACTAATTGATTTTTTTTTACACTTTTTTGCAAAAACTTTATTTTCAGGCCAGGGTAAATCAACAACAATTAAACCATTTACACCTGATTTTTTGCATTTATATAAGAATCTATTTTCTCCATATTGATAAATCATATTATAGTAACCCATTAAAATTACAGGTTTAGAATATTTGTTTTTTTTAAATTCTTTAACAATTTGAAATACATCGTTAATTTTAATTCCATTTTTTATTGCTCGATATGCACTTGTTTGGATTTGCCCCCCATCTGCTATTGGCGTATTGTGTGGGAAGCCTATTTCACATATATCTACATTCTTTGATATTGATTTTAATATAGCCAAAGATTTTTTTTTTGTATTATCTCCAGCAACTGTGTAGGTTAATAATGCGGGTCTGTTTTCCTGCTTTGCTTTTTTAAACGCATCACTAATTGGATTTATCATATTTTCTTTCTCAATCTTTTCTTTAAGATATCCCTGTCTTTTTTTGCGTCTCCACAGGAGTTAACTATAATAATTATATCCTTACTTAATCTAGGGGCAATCTTAATGGCTTCAGCAAAGGCGTGGCATGGTTCTAAACTTGGATTTAATTTTTCATATTTTGTAACTAATTTATATGCATTCAATGCTTCTTCGTCTGTTGCATAAGTATATCTGGCTCTTTTAGCATCTTTTAAATAACTGTGGATTGGACTTACTCCTGGATAATCAAGACCCGCACTTATAGATTCTGTTTCGTTAATTTGTCCATCATTGTTTTGGCAAACATAAGAGGCAGCTCCATGTAATATTCCTAATTTTGCACCTCTACTTAATGGCGCTGCATGCAATTTTGATTTTTTTGGCCCTCCAGCTTCAACACCAATAAATTCAATTTGAGATTTTGGATAATCAACAAATTCACTCCAAAAACCATATGCTGAACTTCCTCCTCCTACACAGTTAATTAATTTTATTTTTTTTGGAAATTTATTAAATTTATTTTTGATTTGAAACTTAAGCTCTTTAGAGATTTGAGCGGTGCTCCAACCACAAATTTTTACAAATATGTTTGGCCCTACAGTTGATCCTACACACATATGAGTAGTATCACAATTTGAAACCCAATACCTCATACATTCGCTTACCGCATCAACTAATGTTTGGCTCCCAGTGTAAACAGGTACAATTTCAGCTCCATTTTTTTTAATTGCATCACAATTGGGTTTTTGTCGTTTAATATCTTTTACTCCCATAAATATTTTACATTTTAGGCCAAATTTTTTTGCTGCCATGCTTAACATTTTGCCTGCATATCCAGCTCCTGTATCACCCACGATATATTTCTTTCCCATGCTCTTACAGATTAAAGCATGAACAGTTGCATTGTATATCTTGTGTGCACCACCATTAGCTTCGGATACAACTTTGGTCCATATTTGAGCACCACCAAGGTTTTTTGATAATTTTTCTAATTTTATAAAAGGAGTGGGTGATCCAATATAGTTTTTAAAATAAAAATCTTTTTTCTTTAAAAAACTTTTGTTTTTCCTAAGTTTTTTAAAACTTTTTGTTAGGTCATCAACTGGTTTTTTTAAAGTTTCTGGTATGAAACTTCCACCAAATTTTCCACCCCAAAAACCAAATTTATCATGTTGGTCAATTAATGGAATATTTTTTCTAATTTTCATTTTTAATTTTGCTAATGTTTTCTAAAAAAATTTTTATTTTTAAAATATCTTTCTCTCCTGAAGTTTCTAAACTTCCTGAGACATCAATAATATCTGTTATTTTAGAATATTTATCAAGCTTATCATCATACTGAATGTTGCCAGCAAGCATTTTGTTTACTGAAGCCGGCACATTATTTAGTAGATGATGATCAAACCCGACAGATTTTTCATATCCCTTACTATCAAATAAAATTATTTCAGAAATAGATTCAAATTTTTTATATTCTTCAACATCATTTTTATTTTCAATTGTAAGTGCAGTTATAATTTTTACTTTGTATTTTTCTTTTATTATTTTAGTTTTTTCAGGACTTACATCGTATAATTGGTAGTAATCAAAATTTAAATCTTTTATCTTTTCTAAAATTTCATCATTTGGATTTACAAGAACTGAAACAAAATTTATTTTTTTTTTATCTATATTAATTAATCTTTTAAGATTCTCATGTTCAACATATCTTATAGATTTTGGATAATTAGCTATGAAACCAATAAATTTAGGAGGATTATTATGATTTACTATATAATTTAAAGTTTTGGAATCTTTGATACCACAAATTTTTGCATCCATTATTTATTAAGATGATCAATTAAAGTTTGAATATTTTTTTTTACATTTCCTTTTGTAATTGGCCTTCCAATTACAAGCCAATCAGATCCATTTTTGAATGCTTCTTTAGGTGTCATTACTCTTTTTTGGTCATTTTTATTTGAATTAAATCTAATTCCAGGAGTAATTATTTCTTTTTTGAAAACTTTTTTTACATATTTTATTTCTTGAGGACCACAAACAATTCCATCAAGCCTTGCTTTATTTGCTAGTTTGGCCTGGTGAACTACTAACTTTCTTAATTTTTTATCATAGCCTATCTGTTTTAATGAATAATTGTCTATTGATGTAAGCGTTGTAACTCCAATTAACTTTATTTTGCCAGAAACTCTTTTTGCTGCTTTTAGCGCCTTCAAACCAGAGCTTATGTGTATGGTTAAATAATTAATCCTAAGGTCTTTTATTGCTTTTATAGCAGACGCACATGTATTTGGTATATCGTGCAGTTTTAAGTCAGCAAAAATAATTTTATTTTTAATTTTTGATATAAAAAATCTTCCATTTTTAGAATTAATGAATTCTAATCCAAATTTGTAAGCAATTTTTAATTTTTTAGTATTTGAATACCTAATTATTTTTTGTGCTATTGAGGTTTTGTTTGTATCACACGCAATAAATATATTCTTATTCATTGTTTAGACTATTAAACCATTTTTTTGACATTTTGAAATGGACTGTTTTTTTTTTAGAAACCTTAATTTTTTCTTGTGTCTTTGGGTTTCTTGACATTCTTGCTTCTTGAATTCTAGTTTCTAAAGTAAAAATATCTCTTAATTCAACTCTTTCATTTTTTTCAAGAGCATTTTCAATTTTAGAAAGCGTTATTTCTATAAGCTTTGATAGGTCTTTCTTTAAAAAATTTGGATAATTGTCTGATAAATGATCTAATATTTTTGATTTTACTAGTGCCAAATTAGTTAACTATTCTTCGCTTTTATTTTTATCTTTTTCTAATTTGTCAGAAAGAGACGAAAATGGTAAATTTTTTCCTGAAAGAGGTGATGAAAATTTAGATACAGCTTCTTTATTCTGTAATTCTTCTAATAGTTTTATACTAAGATTTACTTTTCTCTTTTTTAAATCAATTTCAGATATAGCAGCATCAATTCTTTCGCCACCAACAAATCTTGAAGGTCTTGCATCGGCTGAATTTATTGCTATTTGTGATTTTTTTATCAATATATTTAAATCTGAATCTTCTGGCTTAACAATTAACCCTTTATTATCTGAAGATATAACTTTTACAGTCACTATATCATTAACTTTTTTATTCTTAAAATAACTCAGCGGATCTGTTGTAGTTTGTTTTAATCCAACTCTCACTTTTTGTTCTTCTTTTTTTATTTCTAATACCTCTACTTTTAGCAAATCGTTTTTTTTATATTTTTTTATTTCTTCTTCTGGATTTCCTGTATAAGAAAGATCATTTGCATGCAAAAATACATCGATATCATAAGCTTCAATGTGTAAGTAAATCGCATACTCATTAATGTTCGATATTTTTCCTTCTATCTCAGATCCAACAGGATATTTTTTTTCTAACGCTTCATAAGGATTTTCTTTTGTTAGTCTATGAGAAATCGCAACTCTTCTTTTTTCTTTGTCGATTTCTGTAATTACACAATCAATAACATCTCCAATTTTATATATTTTTTTTGTACTTACATTTTTTTTAGTCCAACTTAACTCACTTGAATGAAGCAGTGTACTTAGTCCAGGCTCTAATTCACAGAAACAGCCATAATCAGTTATTTTTACAACTTTTACTTTGTATAGTTTATTCAATTCATAGTTTGAAATATGTTCAAATGGATCTTGAGAAAGTTGTTTAATTGAGCAACCAACTTGTAGTTTTTGTTTGTCTACAGAAATAACTAACAAATCATGTTTTTCACCAATATTAAAAACTTCATCAGGGTGATTAATTCTTGAGTAGGAAATTTCTTGTAAATGCACAAGCACATCCAATTCACCATTGTTTACTCCAAAGAAACAACCAAAAGAACTATAACCTTTAACAACTGCATCTTTAATTATATCTCCAACTTTATATTTTTCTATTATTTTTGCCTTATCTTCTTTTTTATTTGAAGAAACTATTTGTCTTCGAGAAACACAAGCGTTACCTCTAATTTTGTCTAGTTTAATTAAAGCGAATTTTTGAGGTTCGTTCATTAGATGAGAAATATCTTTTATTGGCTTGTCTGATATTTGCGACCCAGGACAAAACATTAAAGATCCTGTATCAATATGTTCAACTATTACTCCTCCTTTACATTTTGAAGTAATTTTTCCTACTATAGGTTCATTTTTTTCGTAAGCTTTTTCCAACTCATACCAGCCCTTTATTTTTTGAGCTTTTGTTGCTGAAACAACAACATTTCCATTTTTATCTTCAATTTTTTCCAAAAGAACTGCAATTTTTGATCCTTCTTTAATTTTATCAATTAAATTTAAGCTTTTTAATTCGTTTATATCTAAAACAGGTTCTGATTTTAGACCCTCAACAAATAAAAAAACAAATTTGTTTGTTATTTTAGTTACTAGGCCGTCTACGATTTTTCCTTCTTCTATTTTTATCTTAGATAATTGTGAATTTAATAAATTTTCGAAATCTTTATTTACTTGTGTGTTTAGATCCTTATATATTTCCATATTTTTTTATTAATCTCTTTTTTACTAAATTAACTAGTTGCAGCTTCATTTGCTCCATAGTTAATTTAGTGGTGTCAACTAATACAGCACCTTTAACAAAAAGCAAGGGACTTTCTTTTCTATTTTTATCGCTAAAATCCCTTAATTTTAGAGATTTTTGGACATCTCTAAGTTTTATATTTTTATTTATCTTTTTATATTCTTTTAGTCTTCTTTTTGCTTTTTCTTTTAAAGAGCATCTAAAAAAAATTTTTAAATCTGCATTAGGCATAATTTTTGAAGCAATATCTCTTCCTTCAATTATAACTTGGTTATTTTTTTTTATAAAATTTATTTGAACTTTTTTAAGTTCATTTCTTATATACTTTTTTGTTGCAATTATTGATGACAATTTTGTTACTTGTGGATTATTCAATTTTTTATTTTTTAATTTTAGTAAAGTTATTTTTTTTGATTGATTCCTTATATATTTTTGATCATATTTTTTGTTATTTTTTATAATTTTAAAAGCTAAATACCTATATAATTTTCCAGATGAAAGAAGTTTAAATTTAAATTTTTTTGAAATTATCTTGCTACCTGTAGTTTTACCCGAGGCGCCACTTCCATCAATAGCAATTGAAAATTTTATATTTTTTTTAATCAACTAATTTTTGCTCCTAAATTTTTTAATAATGATATAAAATTTGGAAAAGATGAATTGATTGAGTCAATATCATGTATTATCCATTTACCACCCAATGCTAGAGCAGCAACAAATGACAACATACAAGCTCTATGATCTTTATCATATTTTTCTACTTTATACGTTTTGCTAAGTTTTAAATTAGGATTTCCATATATTTTGAAACTATTGTTTGTCATTTTTGTTCTAATTCCCATCATATTTAAAAAGTTATTTGCAAATTTTAATCTATCTGTTTCCTTATGTCTGAGTTCACCAATTTTATTAAATTTTGACACTCCATTTGCTGTAGCACAGGTTAAAAAAATTAACAATAATTCATCAATTGAACGACTATTCATTTTTGATGGGCAGTTAATTGATTTTAGTTTATTTGAACTTTTTACAAATATATCAGCAATGTCTTCTCCATTATAATTTTTTTTATTTTTTAAAATTATTTTTGCTTTCATCATTTTTAATATATCAATAATCCCAGTCCTCGATTTATTTACGTTGACATTTTTAATTAAAATTTTAGAATTTCTTGTTAACAGGGTAAGTACTATAAAAAACGAACTAGAACTTATATCACCGGGAATTACATAATTGAAGCCTTTATAATTTTTTACACCCTTGTAACTTATTAAATCTAATTTTTTTTCTTTTGAAATTTTTATTGGTAAATTTAAATATTTAAATAATTTTTCCGTATGGTCTCTAGATGGAATAGATTTTATTTTTGTTTCCCCAAAGGTTTTGATTGCTGCAAGCAAAATACAGCTTTTTACCTGGGCACTACCTTTTGTTTCGTTATAATTAATAGGTCTTGGATAGCCAGTTCCTTTTATTTTGATAGGCAATTTTTGGTTTTTTGATTTAATATTTTGACCAAACATTCTCATCGGTTTAATTACTCTTGAAAAATCTCTTTTTGATAAACTTTGGTCACCTTTTAAAATAATTTGATTTTTTGATTTTACTAATAAACCAAAAATTAATCTTGCTAAAGTTCCTGAATTTCCAGCATTAATTGTTGTATTATTTTTAAATCTAAATCCGTTAAGACCTTTTCCATAAATTTTACAATTTTTTTTATTAATTTTATAACTTATTCCAAGTTTTTTTATAGCATTTAGAGCGCTTAACACATCTTCAGATTTAAGCAGATTATAAGCAATCGATGTTCCTACTGCTTGTGATGCCATCAATATCCATCTAATAGATAAACTTTTGTCCCCAGGTACATAAATTTTTTTATTAAAACTTTTTATTCTTTCATTTATATGTACAATTTTTTTCATTAGAAAGACTAACTAATTTTAAATGCATCTCCAAAATAAAAGTTTCTTGCATTTGTATTATTTATTAGCTCTGAAGGTGTGCCTTGTGCTATAATTTTTTTATTTGCCAAAATAATTGCTCTATCACTTATTGCCAATAAATCTCTAGCAGCATGGTCTGAAATAATACAGCATTTACTATTATCTTGAGTTTGTAGATTTACAATTGTTTCTTGTAGATCTCTAGTAGACATTATATCTAGTCCCTGGAAAGGCTCATCCATTAAAATTATTTTTGGATCTGACATTAGCGACATCGCTATGCTTACCTTTTTTCTTTGCCCTCCAGAAAGATATTTTGCTTTAGTATTTTTTACCGCATCCAATTCAAACTTTGATACCATTTTTTCAATTTTAAAATTTCTCTCTTCTTTTTTTTCAATAACTATTTCGCTAATTGCTTTTAAATTTTCTATACATGTGAGATTCGAAAAAATACCTCCTGTTTGAGGCACAATACTTAGACCATAATCAATTGCTCTTTTATAAATTGGAACATCGGTAACAATTTTTTGATTAATATATACCTCCCCATAGTTGGGTTTTATTAAACCTGAAATTATATTAAAAATAGTTGATTTTCCGGCTCCATTTGGCCCCAGTAATCCACAAATTTCTCCTTCACGGATATTGAAAGAAATATCATCCAAAACTTGTGTTTTGTTATATGAAAGAGAAATTTTTTTTAATGCAATTTTATTTATTTCTTTTTTGAATGTTGTTATCCTAAATTTTTTAATTATAGCCATATTCTTAATTTTTAATTATTTGAATCTTCTTCTTTTTATCAAACATTCTTATATTTACATCTCCATTTAATAAATTAAATGATATTTCATCAGCATTTGCCGTTGTGTTTCTATCTAAATATTTAATATTATTATACATTATAGCCTTATTATTCTTAAAAAATAAATCTAAGTTATCCGAAGAAACTTTGCTTTCTTCAAAAAAACCAATAACATTTTCATAAAAATTTGTATCAAAAGTTATAGAGTTATATTTAGCAAAATCAGATTTTATTTCTATATCAGATTTGTTTTTTAATTTTATCTTTCCCACAACTTGCTTTAAAAGTATGATATTTGAATCTTCTTTGCTTTCTTCACCATATTTTGCATTCAATATATATTCATTACCTTTTGCGTCAATTGAAACATAATTTAAATTTTTAATAATGGTATTTTTATTTTTTTCAGTTTCTGTTTTTTCAATAGCTTTATCTTTGTTTAAATCTAAATAAACAATATCTTTTTGATATTTTAGAAAGGTATTTTTAATAAAAAAAAATATAAAAATGCCCATTAATAAAAAAATTAATAATTGAATGGCTGTTTTAACATTCATTTATCTAATATTTGCATTTAAGATGTTATGAATAGTTAAAATTCCAATTGTTTTATTTTTCATTTTTTTATTATGTACACATAAGCATGTAATTTTTTTTGAATTCATTATAGATATGGCTTGAGTTGCCAAGATATCTTTATTTACACTTATAGGATTTTTTTTCATAATATTTTTTGCAATAAGATTTTTTATATTAGCATTTTTTTCTGATATTCTTTTGATATCCCCGTCACTTATAATACCAGATGTTTTTTTAAAATTATTCCTTACAACTAATACTCCTAAATTAAATTTATTCATTGTTTTTAGTGCACCTCCTAATAATATATTTTCATTAATAAAAGGAACTTTTTTTTCTTTAATCATTAAATCTTCAGCTGTTTTAAGTTTTGCTCCCAAACTTCCACTTGGATGAAATTTTTTAAAATCAAGTTTCCCAAATTTTCTATAATTCATAGTTGAGATTGCTAAAGCATCACCTATACTTAATTGAACTATAGTAGAAGATGTAGGAACTATTTTTCCAGGGCCAGCTTCGTGAACATTTGGAATTAATAAATTTATATCAGCAGATTTATAAAGTATTGAATTTTTTTTTGACACTATTCCAATTAAAGTGATTTTTTTATTTCTTTTGACATGTTGAATAATATTTTTTAATTCTGCACTTTCTCCACTAAAACTAATTAAAATTAATACATCGTTAGAACTTATCTGGCCTAAGTCACCATGAGAACAGGCGGCCGCATCAACAAAAAAAGATGGTATGCCAACTGATGCTAGTGTTGATGATATTTTTTTACCTATAATACCCGACTTTCCAACTCCTGAAATTATTACTTTACCATTTTTACAATTTATAATTGCTCTAACAGCTTTGTTAAAAGAATTATTAATACTGAGCTTTAATTTTCTTAAAGATTTTATTTCATTTTCAATAACTTCTTTAGCTACCGGTATAAAATTTTTTTTTTTCATTAATGAGACCAAACATCTTCTTTGAAAGAAGCTAGATCAAGATCTACTCTAGTTTTAATAAAACTTATAGTCTTTTTATATAAATCCATTCTATTTTCTCTTAACAATATGTCGTCTAAAAAATTATTTATTTTGTGTAAATATATTACATCGTTTGCGCAATATTTTATTTGAGCTTCACTTAGCTTTCCACCAAAGTCAGAAGATTGAAATTGTTTACTCACATCTATACCTATAACTTCTTTTATTAAATCTTTTAGACCGTGTTTATCTGTATATGTGCGACAAAGTTTTGATTTAATTTTTGTACATTCTATATTTTTAATATTTGCATTTAAATAATTTTTTAGAAATCCCAAGTCTGCTCTTGCATAATGAAATACTTTTTTGACTTTTTCATCTTGAAGTATACTTAACAATTTTGGAGCTTTATAATTTTCTCTATTTAATTGAACAATATGAGCATCTAAATTTCCTGAAGATATTTGTACAAGAAAAAGAGGATCTCTTTTTACATTTAATCCGCCCATTTCACAGTCAACAGCAATAGTATTGCTTACTTTAAAATCATCTGGTAAGTCTTTTTTGTGTAATTTAATATCTATACTCATTTTAAAATATTTATATATGATAGAAAAAAATATTCTAGTCTTCGGTGGTTCTGGTCAAATAGGTCGTCATTTAATAAGAAGATTGATTAAAAACAATCATTTAGTAACAGTTGTAACTAGAAATCAACATAAAAAAGGAGCAATATTAAAAACTCAAGGAAATCCAGGTTATATTGAAATTGTTGAATCAAATATTTTTGATGAAGAAAAATTGAATAGTCTAATTGCAAAGAAAGATATTTGTATAAATCTTATTGGAATTATTTATGAGGATAAAAAAAATACTTTTACAAATATTCATGTACACTTTCCTTCGTTAATTTCAAAAATTTGTGAAAAACATAAATTAAAACAATTTATACATGTTTCTGCATTGGGAATTGAAAGCGCAAAAGATAGCAATTATGCAAAAAGTAAAATAGAAGGTGAGAAGAAAATAATTAATAATTTTCCAAGATCAACAATACTTAGGCCATCGGTGATTTATTCAGTTGATGATAATTTTACAACAAATCTGATGACACTATTAAATTTATTGCCTTTTTTTCCTCTCTATTATAGTGGAAAAACTAAATTTTCACCAATACATGTTTCTGATATGGCGGAAATAATCTCAAATATAATAGACAGAAGTATATGTTCAGAAATCATAGAGTGTGTTGGTCCAGAGGTAATGACATTTAAAGAAATAATAGAAAAACTATCAATTTTAATAGGCAGAAAAAAAATATTAATTCCTTTGCCAACATCAATCGCTAAATTAACTGCTTTTTTTTTAGAAAGAATTCCAAAACCATTATTAACAAGAGATCAATTAAAACTTTTAAAGTATGACAATGTTCTTTCTGGTGAAATAAAATCAAATCTAGACATAGGAGTTCGCTCAAAACTTAGGTTTACAGAGGAGGTTAAAAAATATTCTTACATGTGGAAAGAAGGCGGCGAATATTCAAAATAATTAATTTAATTTTTTAAGCTGACTTTATTTTTTTTTCTATAAATTGAGGTAATTCTTCTTCACCTGTTAAATCTTCTTTTTTTCCTCTTGGTTGAAAGACCACTATGATGTGCAAAGGACAATAAGAAAATTTCTCGACGTTTTTTCTGCCACAAAATGATGCTGTGCTTTCATTAGGGTGTCCTTCCATATATTTGCATGTACTTTCAGTCAGTTCTTCTAATCTTAAATTTTTTGCAGGCTCAAAATTTTTATCTAAAAGCAAAGATCTAAATTTAACTTTTCTACTTCTTATTTGGATGTTATTATTTTCTTTGAAATTTGAATTATTTGAAAAGTTTGTCTTTGTTCTTTTTATAATTTTTCCTGATAGTTTTAATCGATGAGCTTTACCAATTACTGCATTTCTACTTATGCCACCAATAATTTGAGCTATTTGACTCGCTGTATTGCCCTTGCCCCAAAGCTCTTTTAATTTATCTACCTTTTCTTCTGTCCAACTCATTTAACACTATATATTGTAGTTTGTACTATTTATATAACAATATAGAGATACACATACAATATAAATAAAAACAAGCATTATTTTTGTTTTTTTAACAAAATTTGTAAAAAAAGTTTATGAATAATGATTTATGGTTGAATTAGATAACAAATATCAAATTGGTGTAAAAAGATTTGGAATTAATTGGGTAGGTGCATACACATTATATTTAAAAGAAACTTTAAGATTTTTATCTGTTTTTGGTCAAACTATTATTGGACCGGTGGTAACCTCAATACTTTTTCTTTCAGTAATTTCTCTGGCAATAGGTGAAGATAGACAAAATGTTTTGGGTGTAACATTTATTGAGTTTCTTGCACCAGGACTTATTGCTATGCAAATTATTCAACAAGCTTTTTCTCATTCATCTTCGTCACTTTTAATGGGAAAAATAATGGGAAATATTGTTGATTTAATAGGGGCACCTTTGTCAGCCAGTGAAGTGACTCTAGCAGTAATATTAGCGTCAGTAACACGTGCATTAATGATCTCAGTTATTTCAATAATTATATTTTCACTAATGATAGAAATAGAAATAAAAAATTATTTGATATTTTTTACTTATCTATTTTTGAGCTCATTTATTATGGGAGCTGTTGGTTTTATAGCAGGATTATGGGCAGATAAATTTGACCACATGGCAACTGCTACAAATTTTATTATTGTCCCATTATCTTTTTTATCAGGAACCTTTTATTCCGTAGATAGATTGCCCAATTTTTTAAATTTGCTTAGTAAATATAATCCTTTTTTTCATATGATAGATGGTTTTAGGTATTCATTTATAAATAGTATGGATGGGTCAATTAAATTTAGTCTAATTTATTTAATTATACTTTCAATATTAACTTGGTTTATTGCGTATAAACTTTATAAAAAAGGTTATAAAATTAAATCATAATAAATAAATTAATGAGCGCACTAGCAAAAAATTATAACAGAAGAAAAATTTCTTTTAAGAGAGGCAAAGGAATCTTTCTTTATGCCGCTAATGGAACAAAATATCTAGATTTTGTGCAAGGCATAGCGGTAAATTCTTTAGGCCATTCTAATCCACACTTAATTAGAGCAATTAATAAACAAGTTAAAAAAGTCTGGCATGTATCGAATGCATTTATAATTCCTGAAGGAGAGAAGCTTGCCAAAAGACTCACCCAAAAAACTTTTGCTGATAAAATTATTTTTCAAAATTCTGGTGCAGAAGCAATCGAAGCATCAATAAAAGTTGCAAGAAGACATTTTTACTCAATTGGACAAAAAAATAAAAATAGAATTTTATGCATCAAAAACTCTTTTCATGGCAGAACAATTGCCGCAATTAATGCTAGTGGAAGCAAAAAAATGCAAGAAGGATTTGGACCCAAAGTTAATGGCTTTGATCACTTTAAATTTGGAAATCTAAAATCTTTAAAGAAATCTATAAAAAAAAACACTGCCGCAATAATGATCGAAACTATTATGGGTGAAGGTGGCATTAAAGTTCATAGTAATGCTTTTCTAAAAAAGTTGAGAAAAATATGCAGCCAAAAAAAAATATTGTTGATTTTAGATGAAGTCCAATGCGGAATTGCAAGAACTGGAAAGTTTTTTGCATTCGAGTATGCAAAAATTAAACCAGATATAGTACCAATTGCGAAAGGAATAGGTGGAGGATTTCCACTTGGTGCTGTATTAATGACAAAAAAAGTTGCTTCTGGGATGGTTCCAGGAACTCATGGAACTACAAATGGCGGCAATCCCTTAGCAATGAGCGTTGGCAATGCTGTATTAGATCAAATTTTTAAAAAAGGATTTCTTAAAAGTGTACAAAAAATATCTAAATATTTTCATAATGAACTAAATAAAATTAAAAATGATTATCCTAAATTAATTAAAGAAGTTAGAGGCATAGGTTTTTTAATTGGTTTGCAACTTTTTAATGATCCAACAAAATTTATTAAAAAACTTCAGGATAACAACTTACTCACAATAAGATCTGGGGAAAATACTATAAGAATTTTACCTCCTCTTAATGTTAAGAAGTCAGAAATAGATATTGCAATAAAAATTATTAGAAAAGTTTGTAAAGAATTTTAATTATAATGAAACATTTTATTAATATAAGAGATATTCCTAGCAAAGATTTAAAAAAAATAATTTTTGACGCAAAAAAGAGAAAGAACAGAAGAAAAAATTTGAATACTCTTGATGCAGATAAAGATTCACCATTAAAAGGCAAGCTATTAATTCAAATGTTTGAAAAAGCAAGCTCAAGAACAAGATTGAGCTTTTATCTTGCAATAAAACAATTAGGTGGAGGCACTATAACTATAAAAGCTAATGAATTGCATTTAGGCAAAGGCGGAGAAAGTTTAGCTGACACAGCAAAAATTTTATCAACTTATGGTGATGGCTTCATGTTAAGAACTGATAGTGATGAAAAAATAAATGAATTTAGTGAATATTTAACCATTCCAATAATTAATGGATTAAGCCCATCTTCACATCCAACACAAGTTTTATCAGACATTTTTACAGTTGAAGAAATTAAAAAAAAACCCATTTCAAAGTTACAAATCTGTTGGATTGGAGATGCTAACAATAATGTTATTAATAGTTTGATTGAAGCTTCAGTTAAATTTTCATTTAAATTAAATATTGGTTGTCCAAAAAAATATGAACCAAATAAAAATTTATTAAGCTGGACAAGAAAAAATAAAGGAAAAATAAAAATATTTAATGATATTAAAAAAGCTGCGACAGGTAGCGATGTATTATTTACAGATAAAGTAATAAGTATGAACGATAAAGTAAATAAATCTAATAAATTAAAAGATTTTAAAAAATTTAAAGTAACTTCAAAAGTTATGAGTTATTTAAAATCAAGTGGAATATTTCTTCATTGTTTGCCCAGAGGAGCAGAGGTTTCAAATGAAGTTTTTTTAGGCAAGCAATCAAAAGTGTGGCAACAAGCACTTAATAGAATTTATGTTCAGAAAAGTATATTATTGTATTGTTTTGAAAAATTAAGGTAGTGGTTTTGGATTGTCACTACTTTGATTTAGATATAAAATAACTGAAGCTCTATCTCTTTCATCTTTTAATCCAGCAAATCCCATTTTATTTCCTTTAATCCATTTAGATGGTTTAGTTAGAAAACCATTCATCTCTTCCCAATTCCAATCTTTTCCATAAGAAGCTAAAGCTTTTGAATACTTATAATCAGTTATTGATCCAACTGGCCTAAACATTACATTCCATAACTTTGGTCCAATTTTGTTTCCACCACCTGCATTAATGCTATGACATGCTTTACATTTTTTAAATACCTTTTCTCCATGTGAAACATCAGCCATTGCAAATAAAGCATTTAGATCAACATTAGTTTCGGCAGCATTTGCTTCACCCGACGTTCCTTCCGTAGCTTCTACTTTGTAAGCAACAATATTTTTGTCATCTTTATCGAAAATTATATCCGATATTTTTCCAACACCAAAAACCAACAATATTGTTAATAGAATTGCTGTAATAATTTTATTTATTTCAAAAGAATTCATTTATATTATTTATTTTAACTCATATAACATGTTAGTTATTAAAAAGCTTAAATATTTAATTAAACACTTTGCGTCTCTTGGACGCATAAATTATCAAGCAATATAATGTCTAAAACAGTAATTCTGATACCTTCAAGACTTTCTGCCAAAAGGTTACCTAGAAAACCTCTTTTAAAAATTAATGGAATATCAATCATTTCTCATGTTGTTAAAAAGGCCAAAGAGGCTGATATTGGAGATGTTTATGTTGCCACAGAAGACAAAGAAATTATGGAAGATATAAATTTAAATGGAGGAAAAGCAATTTTAACTAGCAAAAGACACAAAACGGGTTCTGACAGAATTTTTGAATGTTTTGAAAAATTAGATTTAATAGATATTGACTATATTATTAATCTTCAAGGCGATGAGCCAAATATCGATTTAAATGATCTTAGGCATTTTAATAAATTAATTAATATTAATAAGCCAGAAATAGGAACGATGGCCGCTGAAATTGACAATAAATCAAAACTAAAGGATGAAAATGTTGTTAAGGTTATTACGGAAAGTAAAATTACAAATGAAAATTTTCCAATTGCATTAGATTTTAAAAGAAGAGCAAATGATCAAATTATAAATATTTATCATCATATTGGAATATATGCTTTTAAGCCAGAGATTTTAAAAAAAATTATTAAATTGAAACAAACTAAAAATGAAATTAAAAATAGACTAGAGCAGCTAAGAGCAATGGAAAATAGAATAAAAATAAATGTAGCTTTAGCAAAATTTTCTCCTATAGGTATAGATACCATGGAAGATTATCTGGCTTTAAAAAAACTTTTAGAATATAACTCTTAAAATGAAAATTCTCTACCAAGGTATTCCAGGAGCATATTCACACTTAGCAGCCCTTGAAGTTTACCCGGATGCCAAAGTAATTCCATGTAAAACTTTTGATGAATGTTTTGAAAAAGCCAAAGAAAATAATGAATTAAGAATAATTATTCCAGAGTCAAATAGAATTACTGGAAGTATAGGAATTGAATATTTAATTTTTAAATATAGACTAAATATTTATGCTGAACATTTTTTAAAAATAGAGCATAATCTTTTAGCCACTCCTGGAGCAAAAATTAGCGATATAAAAAATATTTATTCGCATGCTCAAGCTCTTTCTCAGTGTTCAAATTTTATAAAAAAAAATAATTTTATTGAAAATGTTCATGCTGATACAGCTGGGTCTGCAGAGTTAATTTCTAAAAAAAAAAGCAAAGAAAGTGCCGCTATAGCTTCTAAACTTAGTGCAGAAATTTACAAATTAGATATTGTGTCTAAAAATGTAGAAAATGAAAAAGGTAATTCAACGCGTTTTTTAATAATGGGAAACTTACTTAAGCAACCAGATTTTAAAAATGGAAAGTTTATTACCTCTATATTATTTAAATTAAAGAGTAAGCCAGCAGCACTATATCAATCTCTGGCTGGGTTTGCTATCAATGGCGTGAACATGACTAAATTGCAAAGTTACCCTGAAAAAAATTCATTTTCTTCTTATTTCTTTCTTTGTGACTTGGATGGTCATATTGAAGATCCAAAAATTAAAAAATCCTTAGAAGAATTAGGTCTCCATTGCCAAGATTTTCACGTGCTAGGTGTTTTTGAAGCTGACAAATATAGAGATAAATAGTTAATTACTTTTCTTGTAGAATAAGAATCTTTACTGTTATAATACATTTTGGAGGCTAGAGGTGGGTGCTGCTTGAACCCGACCAGATCCTAACGGAAGCAATCGTAAAGACAGTTTCTCAGGTTCTAGTCTCCTAAAATAATTAATTTTATGAATAATAATTCAAAAGTTTTAGCATTAAAATATCGTCCAAAAACATTTAAGGATTTAATTGGGCAAGAAGTGATTGCAGAAGCTATTTATAACTCAATTATAAATGACAGATCAGCCAACGCTTATTTATTTACTGGCATAAGAGGAGTTGGAAAAACAACAATTGCAAGGATTGTTGCAAAGTCACTAAACTGTTTAAAAGGAATTAATCAATTGTGCACTAAAGATCTTTGTGAAAATTGTAAAGCCATTAGTAATTCAAATCATATTGATGTTTTAGAAATGGATGCTGCAAGCAAAACAGGTGTTGACGATGTGAGAGACTTAATTGAATTTTCTAGGTATGGACCCGCCACCGCAAAATATAAGATATTTATAATTGATGAAGTTCATATGTTAAGCAAGCAAGCTTTTAATGCACTTTTAAAAACACTTGAAGAACCCCCAGAATATTTAAAATTCATTTTTGCAACAACTGAGATAAAAAAAATTCCAGTCACGGTAGTTTCAAGATGCCAAAGATTTGACTTGGCAAGAGTAAATTCTTCTAATTTATTTAATTTTATTAAAGAAGTAAAAGATAAAGAAAAAGGAAAAATAAAAGATGAGGCTCTGAAGTTGATTGTAAAAATATCCGAAGGATCAGTAAGAGATGCTCTTTCACTTTTAGATAGAGCTTTATTGAGCCAAAATGAAAAATCTGAGATTGACCTAAAAGCTGCTCAAAAGATATTTGGATTTTTTGATAAAAGCTATCTTATAAATTTATTTAAATTTTTGTTTAAAGGGGACGAAAAGGAAGTAATAAAGATTTATAGATCAATATATAATCAAGGAGTTGAACCCAAAGTATTTTTAAATGATTTCTTGGAAATATTGTACTACATTAAAAATATTTCATCTATAAAGTTAGATGGAAACAATTTTTCTCTTAATGATGAAGAATTTATAGAAATAGAATTAATTTCAAAAGAAATAAGCCAAGAAACTTTATTATTATTTTGGCAATTTACAATTAAAACTTTGAGTGAACTAGATGTAGTTTCAAATCAAAATTTGTCTATGGAAATGTTTTTAATAAGATTGCTATATCTTAAAGAAGACAGAACTGTTGGTGGTCGAGTCAAAGTAGATTCTAATAATGAAAAATATTCAAATAATAATATAGGCAAAACTGAACAATTTAATTTAAACAAGAACGAAGAAAGTTTAGAAATTAAAAATAAAACTATAAGTCAAATTAAAAACTTCTCACAGGAAGAAAGCTCTAAACCTGAAAAAAAAATTGAATCAAGATTAATAAATATTGAAATAAAAAATTTTGAAGAATTAATTTTATTGTGCAACGAAAAAAAAGAATTAAAATTAAAATATGAGCTTGAAACAAATGTTAGCCTAGTAAGCTTTATTGATCAAAGAATTGAAATTTCATTTAATGAAAATTTAGATAAAGATTTTGTAAAGGAATTAACTTTTAAATTACATAAATGGACTGGACAAAGATGGATCATTGCCTTTTCAAAGAAAATTGGACAATTATCAAAAAAACAAAAAACAGAAATTGAAAAATCAAAAATTATTGAAGATGCAAAAAGTGAAGATGTTTACAAAAAAGTATTGGAGTCATTTCCTGATGCTGAACTAGTTGATGTAAAATTGAAAGATAATAAATAATGACTGACTTTAGTAAAATTTTAGATAAAGCGAAGGAACTTGAAAACAAGATGAAAGAAAGTCAAGAAAAAATAAAGAATATAAGTGTAACCGGTACATCCGGAGGAGATTCTGTAAAAATAACTCTTAATGGTGAAGGTGAGATGATAAATCTAGACATATCTTCTGATATTTTAAAAGAGGATAAAACAATAATTGAAGATTTAATAAAAGCTGCTCACAATAATGCTAAATCTCAATTAAAATCCAAGACATCCGAAGAAATCTCTAAAGCGACTGGTGGATTTGGTATACCAGGTTTTAAGTGGCCTTTATAATTTAAATGCAAAATATAACTGAAATTGATGAATTAATTAAGCTAATATCTAAACTTCCTGGTTTGGGACCAAAATCGGCAAAGAGAATAGTTTTAAAATTAATTAACAACAGGGAAGAATTAATTAAACCCATAGCAAAGATTCTGGCAGAAGTTTATAAAAATATATTTAGATGTAAAATTTGTGGATCTTTAAAATCTAACTCAAACGGATGTAATAATTGTGAAAATAACAAATATAAGTTTAATAAAATTTGCGTTGTAGAAAATATAGCTGATCAATGGAGCGTAGAAACTTCTAGCGTATATCAAGGTTATTTCCATATTCTTGGAGGAACAATTTCATCTTCTAACAATCAAAAAAAAGAAGATTTGCTAATCAATTCTTTAGTTGAAAGAGTTAAAAAAGACGATATAGAAGAAGTAATTTTAGCTACGAGCGCAACAGTAGAAGGTCAGACAACTGCATTTTATATTCAGGATAGCTTAAAAAATACTAATGTAAAAATTTCAAAACTTGCACAAGGACTACCAATTGGGGGAGAGATAGAAAATTTAGATGATGGTACCTTAATATCAGCGTTTAAAAATAGGCAAAGTTTTAAAAAGTAACAAAAAATTAATTTTTTTTGAGCAATCTGTTAAGATGAAGAATTGGTTCAGTATAACCTGAGGGTTGATTTTTTCCATGAAATACAAGTTCACAAGCAGCTTTAAAAGCAATTGAAGTTTCAAAATTTGTAGACATTTTTGTATAGCCAGATCGACCAGAACGAAAATAAGCAGGATCATTAATGTTTTGATTATCAACAACTCTCGCCATTTTTTTCATAATTTCTAAAACTTGTTTTCTACTACAGATTCCATGATATAGCCAATTAGCAATATGTTGTGAAGATATTCTAAGTGTTGCTCTGTCCTCCATTAACCCAATGTTGTTTATGTCTGGCACCTTAGAACATCCTACAGACTGATCAATCCAACGCACTACATAGCCCAAAATACTTTGTGCAGAATTTGAAATTTCTCTACTGATTTCTTCTACAGACCAGTTAATTCTATCTGCAATTGGAATAGTTAAAAGTTCAGAGATTTTAGTTGTTTTCCTATTTAATAATTTTTTTTGTTTAGAAAAAACATCAACTTCATGGTAATGAAGCGCATGTAATGCTGCTGCTGTTGGACTTGGCACCCAAGCACAATTAGCTCCTGACAAAGGATGAGCAATTTTTTGTTTCATCATATTTAACATCAAATCTGGCATTGCCCACATTCCTTTGCCTATTTGTGCTTTACCTGAAAATCCACAAGAAAGACCAATATCTACGTTACTATTTTCGTAAGCAATGATCCATTTTGATGATTTCATATCTCCTTTTTTAATCATAGGACCAGCTTCCATGGATGTGTGTATTTCATCTCCGGTTCTATCAAGGAAACCTGTATTTATAAAAAAAACTCTATTTTTTAATGATCTAATGCATTCTTTTAAATTTGCAGATGTTCTTCTTTCTTCATCCATTATTCCACATTTAATGGTAAATTCTTTTAAATTTAATGATTTTTCAACTTTCGCAAAAATTAAATTTGTGAAGGCCGCTTCCTCTGGTCCGTGCATTTTGGGCTTAACAATATAAATTGAATTAGTTCTAGAATTTTCTTTTCTTTTAAAATCATGAAGACAAGCAGCAGAAGTTATAAAAGCGTCAAGAATACCTTCTGGGCATTCTGACCCATCTTTTAAAAGAATAGCAGGATTAGTCATTAGGTGTCCAACATTTCTATTTAACAATAATGCTCTACCATGTAATTTAAATTTTTTACCAGTTGGAGATATATAATTTCGATCTGAATTTAATTTTCGAAAATGTTTTTTTCCGTTTTTTTCAAATTCAACGCTTAAGTTGCCCTTCATTAAATCTAACCAATTTTTGTATCCAAGAATTTTATCTTCCGCATCTACTGCTGTTACGCTATCTTCATGATCACAGATAGCCGATATAGCAGACTCTAAAAAAATGTCATGTATTGCTGCTTTATCTTGATTACCGTCTGGATTATTAACTTCAAGAGTCTCGTCGAAATCAAACGCAATATCTATATGAAGATTATTATTTGCCAATAAGAGAGAAGACAAGTTGTTAGATTTCTTAACGTAGCCTATAAATTGTTTTGGATTTTTTAGTTTTAGGTTTAATTTATTGTTATTAATTTTAGGAATTTCAGATATATCTTTCCAGCTTTTTTCTTTTAAAGGAAAATATTTATCCAAAAAATTTCGAGCATACTCTATTACTTTTTCTCCTCTGATAGGATTATAAGTTTTTCCACGAACAGCTCCTTTTGTTTCAGAAATTATGTCAGTACCATACAATGAGTCATAGAGACTAACCCATCTTGCATTGCTTGCATTAAGAACATATCTTGCGTTTGAAATTGGCACGACTAGTTGAGGACCACAAATACTTGTTATTTCTTCATCAATATTTTTAGTTTTAATTTTGAAATTTTTTCCTATTTTTTTTAAATATCCAATTTTTTTTAAAAATTTTGTATATTTTTTTAAATTAAATTGTTCTCCTTTATTATTTTTATGCCACACATCAATTGCTTTTTGTAATTTTTCTCTTATTTCTAAAAGCTTTTTATTTTTGTCTGAAAGTTCGTGAACACATTTATCAAACTCACTCCAAAACTTTTCTTTAGTGATTTTTGTTCCGGGTAACAATTCAGAATTTACAAAAGTTACCAGCTTTTCTGAAATAGAAAGATTTTTAATTTTTATGTATTTTTCTCTCATTTGAACTAACATATAAGGTATATTTTTCTGAATAATATAACTTTTTGGTCACAAAACAGTCAATTTATTATTAATAATTTTAAAATAATTAACATTTTCTTGCCTCCTTTTGCATTATAAACAATATAAGAAAAATATGAAAAATTATTTAAATTTTGAATCTGAAATTAAAAATTTAGAAGTAGAGCTCGACAAACTTAAAGATCCTTATAATCAAGAAGGTTTATCAGAAGTTGATACTCAAAATATTTCCAAACTACAAAATGAAATAGATACAAGACTGAAAAATATTTATTCAAACTTAGATCCTTGGCAAACAACTCTTGTTGCTAGACATGAAGACAGACCCAAAGCAAAGCATTTTATAGATAATCTTTTTGAAGATTTTATTTCTCTTTCTGGCGATAGATTTTATGGTGAAGATCAATCAGTAATATGTGGATTTGCAAAATTTGAAAACAAATCAGTTTTGGTAATTGGACAAGAAAAAGGAGAGAATCTTGAAACAAGAATTGAAAGAAATTTTGGAATGATGAGGCCAGAAGGCTATAGAAAAACAATAAGACTAATGAAGCTAGCAAATAAATTTAAAATTCCAGTAATATCTTTTGTAGATACTCCAGGAGCATACCCGGGTGTTGGAGCCGAAGAAAGAGGCCAAGCAGAAGCAATTGCTAGATCAATAGAATGTTGTATGGAATTAACTGTACCAACAATATCAATAATTATTGGAGAAGGTGGATCGGGAGGAGCAATAGCTTTGGCTTCTTCTAATAAAGTTTTAATGTTAGAAAATGCAATTTATTCAGTAATATCACCAGAGGGATGTGCCACAATATTATGGAGAGATCCAAAAAAAACATTAGAAGCCTCTAAAGCAATGAAATTATCTTCTAAAGATCTTTTTGATTTAAAAATAATTGATGAAATTATTTCAGAACCTTTAGGTGGAGCCCATAGAGATAAAGATTTAATTTTAGATAATGTTAGAAATTCGATTAGGAAAAATTTAGATTTTTTTTCAAACATGAACAAAGAAGAGATTTTATTACAAAGAAAAAATAAATTTTTGTCTATAGGCAGAAATGAAGGTTTTGCACCTAGTTCAAAATTATCAGATAACTTGCTCATGAAAACTAATATTATTGATAAATTTGTTAACAAGTTTTCTTTTTTGAAAAAATATTTAATTTATTTTTTATTTTTAGCAATATTAGTTACTATTTTTTTTGCCGCATCATAGAGAGCCATGGCAGTGCTTGTATTTTTTTCCTGAATTACAAGGACACGGCTCATTTCTTCCAATTTTTTTAAAAGAAACATCATTGATTGTATTATTTTCAATTGGCTCTTGTTTTTCTTGAACAACTTCAAGATTTAATAAGACAGTAACCAAATCAGATTTTAGTTTAAATAATAAGTTTTCAAATAATGAATAAGCTTCTTTTTTATATTCTACTAAAGGATCTCTTTGACCATATGATCTTAGGCCCACAACTCCTCTCAATTGTTCCAAGTATTGAATATGGGATTTCCAATTTTGATCAATAAGTTGTAACAAAATTCTTTTTTCTAATTCTAAAGTTTGATCTTTGCCTAATATTTTTTCTCTTTCCGATCTTTTTTTAAAAAATTTTTCTTTAATTTCATTTTCAAAATTTTCTTCGTTTAAATCTAGAATTGAACCAATTTTATTATCGTTAAACGATTTTCCTAAAATCGATTTTATTTGAATTGAGCTTTCGTTATTTTTATCTTTTGTTAAGTTTAATTTTTTTAATTCTTTTAATTTAATTATAATTTCATTTAGAAATTCATCTGAATAATCAAATGAATTTTTACTAACAATTATATTGTTTCTTTGACTAAATATCACTTTTCTTTGATCGTTAAGCACGTTATCAAATTTTAACAAAGTTTTTCTAATATCAAAATTTCTTGCCTCAACTTTTTGTTGCGCTCTTTCCAGCGCTTTATTAATCCAAGGATGATCAATACTTTCACCGTCTTTTAATCCAAGTTTTTCAAGTATGCTGTTCATGGACTCAGAACCAAAAATTCTCATCAAATCATCTTGAAGACTTACATAGAAAATTGAGTTTCCTTCGTCTCCCTGCCTTCCAGAACGTCCTCTTGCCTGATTATCAACTCTTCGACTTTCCATTCTTTCAGTTCCAATTACATATAAACCACCCAAAGATTTAATTTCTTCCTTTTCATTATTATTTTTAGAGGATTTTCCTCCTAATTTTATATCCACACCTCTTCCTGAAATGCTAGTTGTAATTATTATTGAATTTTTCTTACCAGCATTTAAAATAATTTCTGCTTCCTTTTCATGATTTTTAGCATTTAACACGGTATGATTTATTTTTTCTTTATTTAGCAAATTAGAATAATGCTCAGATTTATTTATGTTTGCTGTAAAAACTAACAAAGGTTGTCCCATTTTATTACATTCAAGTATTTTTTTTATAATTGCATCATCCTTTTCTTTTGAGGATCTAAAAATTTGGTCATTCCAATCTTTTCGTATCATTTTTTTATTTGTTGGAATTATAATTACTGGAAGTTTATAAATTTCAAAAAATTCTTCAGATTCAGTTGCTGCTGTTCCCGTACAACCTGCAAGTTTAGAGTAAAGCTTAAAATAATTTTGATAAGTTATTGATGCAAGTGTTTGATTTTCGTTTTGTATCTCAACTCTTTCTTTTGCCTCTATACTTTGGTGAAGTCCGTCTCCAAATCTTCTTCCTGGTAATTGTCTTCCAGTTTGTTCATCTATTATGACAACCTGCCCATCTTTAACAATATAGTCTCTGCCATTTTCATACAAATAGTTTGCTCTTAGGGCTTGATTTACATGGTGAACCAAATGCAAATTGTCTGGATCATAAAAATTATTATTTTTTAGAATTCCTGCATTTGATAAAATTTTTTCTATATTATCTATTCCTTGATTAGTTAACAAAACATTTTTATCTTTTTCATCAATTTCAAAATCTTCTTTTTTTAAATTTTTGGTTAGTTTGTCTACAGCAAGATATTGATTTGTTTTGTCTTCTACTCCTCCTGAAATAATTAAAGGCGTTCTAGCTTCGTCAATTAAACACGAGTCTATCTCATCTACAATTGCATAGTTGTGTCCTCTTTGAACCATAGATTCAAATGAAAATTTCATGTTATCTCTTAGATAGTCAAAACCTAATTCACTGTTTGTTGCATAAGTAATATCACAGTTATAATTTAATTTTCTTTCTTCATCAGTTTGATCATTATTAATATAACCAGCTGTTAGACCTAAAAAATTATAAATTCTTTTCATATTTTCACAATCTCTTTTTGCTAGGTAGTCATTAACAGTAACTATGTGTACACCTTTTTTTGATAGTGCATTTAAATATGCCGCTAAAACGATCGTTAAAGTTTTTCCTTCTCCAGTTTTCATTTCAGCAATTTTATTTTCGTGAAGGACAATTCCTCCAATAATTTGAACATCAAAGTGTCGTTCATTAGTTGCTCTTTTTGATGCTTCCCTCACCAAAGCAAATGCCTCAGGCAGTATTTTGTCTAAAGAGACTCCATTGCTAATTTGTTCTATTAATTCCTTGGTTTTTTGTGGAAAAGATTGATCATCCAACTTAATTATTTCTTCTTCTAAATCACTAATTTTTTTTGTAGTTTTTTTTAGTTTATCCAGTTCTTTTTGGTTACTAGATTTAATGATCTTTGATAAGAAATTTAGTGGATTGAGCATTTAATAAATATATTGTTTTATAATTTAAATATAGAGTTTAATATAGTAACTAAATTAAATTTTTAAATAGCATGGCAATTAATCTAAATAATTTATTTAGTTCAATAAATAAAAACTCAAAAATGGGTGATTTTCAGGACCTTGAACATATTGATGGTTTGTCGATATCAACTACAAGTGCTAATTTATATTCAAAACAAAGAGATGATTTAGTTTTGTTTTATTTTAGAAACGGAGCAAATCATGCATCAGTTTATACACAATCAAAATTAATTTCAGAAAATATAAAGTGGAATTTAAAAATTAATAAAAAAAAAATTAAAGCCTTGTTAATTAATACGAGAAATGCAAATGCTTTTACTGGAAAAGATGGTTTTAAAGCTTTAAAAATTTTAGCTGATGATTTGTCGCAAGAATTAACTCAAAAGCAAAAAAGTGACGAAGAAATTCCTGCAAAAATTGAATCAGATGAAATTTTGTTTGCATGCACAGGAACGATAGGAGAAATTTTTCCTACTGAAAAAATTAAAAAAAGCATTCCAGATTTAATAAAAAAAATCAGATACACACAAAATAAATACGTATGGATGAAAGCATGCATGGGTATTTTGACAACTGATTTAAAGCCAAAACTTGCAATGGAAGAATGTTATATTGGAAATAAATTGGTAAAAATTTATGGAATTGCAAAAGGTTCAGGAATGATTTTTCCAAATATGGCAACAACATTAGGATTTGTATTTACAGATGCAACAATTTCTTCATCAATTTTAAAACAATTATTAAAAGAAAATATACAAAAAACATTTAATGCAATTTCCTGTGACGGTGATACAAGCACCAACGATATGCTTTCTATTTTTGCAACAGGAGAAGTTGCAAATTCAAACTTAAACAGCGTTAAAGATAAAAAATTATCTCATTTTAATTCATCTCTATTTAATGTTCTTCTAAATCTTGCAAAAAGAGTCGCTGCAGATGGAGAGGGAGCTTCAAAATTTATTTCAATCAAAGTAAAAAATTGCAAAACAGAAGAAGATGCAAAAAAAATAAGCTTTTCAATTGCGAACTCACCACTGGTAAAAACAGCTATTGCAGGAGAAGATCCTAATTGGGGAAGAATTATTATGGCAATTGGTAAAGCAAATGTAAATTTAAATCCAAATAAAATAGCAATTAAATTTGGAAATATAACAATTATTGAAAATGGTAAATTATCAAATTCTTATGACGAAACTGAAGCAGCAGATTATATGAAAGGAGAAAAAATTGATTTATTAGTAAATTTAAATTTAGGAAAAAAAGAATTTACTTCTTATACGATGGATTTAACAAAAAAATATATTGAAATTAATTCGGACTATAGGACTTAGAAGAGTTGAAATTATTAATTTAATATTTAAATTACATAGCATGATAAAATATAAATTATTATGTAAAAATTGCTCACAAGATTTTGATAGCTGGTTTGCATCATCAAAGGAATTTGAGAAACTAAAAAAGTCAAAGTTTATAAATTGCTCTAATTGTAACTCTTTTAAGATTGATAAATCTTTAATGGCTCCTTCAATTGTCAACAAAAAAAATGAAAATAATAATTTAAATTCAAAAAAACATTCAGAAGTTAAAAAAAAATTAAAAGAATATAAAAATTTTATCAAAAAAAATTTTGAATATGTTGGTGATAATTTTACCTATGAGGCAAGATCAATTCACTATAACAATAAAAAAAAAGATAAAGGTATTTATGGAAATGCATCAGAAAAAGATATTAAAGAGTTATCAGAAGAAGGAATTGAAACAGAAAATATACCTTGGATAAATGATAATGAAAATTAAATTTTTTTGAACTGAGTTATATAATTTACCGAGTCATCTTTGGTAATAATCCATTCATTTTTCAAAACATTGAAATTAACCCCGTCGATTTTTATTAATTTTAAGTTATTTTTTTTTCCAAATTCAATTAATTCTTCAGGTTTTACAAACTTATTCCATTCATGTGTCCCAATTGGTAGCCATTTTAAAATGTATTCTGCTCCAACTATAGCAAAAATATATGATTTAAGAGTTTTATTTAAAGTAGAGATAAACATCAGACCATTTTTATTTAAAAGCAATGCACTTTTTTTTAAAAAAAGATCTAAATCATCTACGTGTTCTACTATTTCCATATTTAAAATTACATCAAATTTTTTTTTTAAATTTATTTTTTCTGGAGAGGAGCACAAATAATTAATTTTTAAGTTATTTTTTTTAGAATGATATGAGGCAACATTTATATTTTTTTGCGAAGCATCAATTCCAGTAACTTTTGCACCCAGTCTACACATTGGTTCAGACAATAAACCTCCACCACAGCCAATATCTAGAAGCTCAATATTTTTAAGAGGCAGAAGTTCAGACTTTATATTAAAGTGTGCAATGACTTTTTTCTTAATATAATTTATTCTTAAGGGATTAAACTTGTGTAAAGGCTTAAACTTGCCCTCTGTATTCCACCATTCATCAGCTATTTTTGAAAATTTTTCAATTTCTTTTTTATTTATAGTGCTCATAATTGATTGATAGTTGACATTACAATTAAGATGTATTTTATCAACATAATTTATTTAAATAAAAAAATTAAGATCAATGAAAATTGTAGTACTAAAATTTGGAGGGACCTCTGTAGGCTCAACAGATAGAATAAAAAAAGTTTCAGAAATAATTGTTTCATACGTTCAAAAGAAATATAAAGTGATTGTTGTTTCTTCTGCAATGAGTGGAGTAACAAATGATTTAGTAAAAAAATCAAAGAAAATTTCTAATGAATTTGCATCAGATGAGTATGATGTTTTGGTTTCTGCTGGAGAGCAAATGTCATGTTCATTGATTGCAGGAAGGTTAAATCATTTAGGATATAAATCTAGGTCATGGCTGGGTTGGCAAATTCCAATTTTGACAGAAGGAAAGCATTCTTCTTCAAGAATTCAAAAAATATGTAAAAAAAATATTATAAAATATTTAAAATTAGGTGGGATTCCTATTGTTGCAGGTTTTCAGGGTATTAACTCTAAAAATAGAATAACTACCGTTGGTAGAGGAGGAACTGACGCTAGTGCTATAATGCTTGCAAGATTTTTTAAAGCAGAAAAATGTATAATATATACAGATGTTGATGGAGTTTATACTACCGATCCAAATACAATAAAAAAAGCAAAAAAAATAAAAGTAATTTCATATGAAGAAATGCTTGAGATGGCTTCTAGTGGAGCAAAAGTCATGCAGCCACACTCAATTCAGGATGCTAGATTAAATAGAATTGATATTGAGGTTAAATCCTCATTTAAAAAAATTTCAGGAACTTTAATTACAAAAAGAAAAAATATTTTTAGCAGTAAAATAATTCGAGGAATATCTTTTTCAAAAAATGATGCAAAAGTAACTTTGATTGGAGTAAAAGACAAACCGGGTATTGCAGCCGCTATATTTGAACCTCTTTATAAAAACTCTATAAATGTTGATATGGTTGTTCAAAATATATCGCCTAATGGAAAGGAAACAGACTTAACTTTTACAATTAAATCTGAAAATTTAAATAAAACTCAAAAGTTATTAAAAAAAAGCAAAAAAATTAGTTTTAGAAAAATTATTGTAGACACCAAAGTTTCAAAAGTATCTATTATTGGAGTTGGAATGATTACTACTCCAGGTGTAACTTACAGAATGTTTAATGCCTTAGCAAAAAAAAATATAAATATTATTGTAATTTCAACATCAGAAATTAAAATATCAGTATTAGTGAATAGAAAAGATTTAAATAAAGCAATAATATCTTTACATAAAGAGTTTAATTTAGAAAAATAAATCAAAATCATGAGTATTAGGCCTTTTAGGGATATAAAGCGAAGAGTCACAAAAGTTATTAAAGTAGGGAATGTTAAAGTCGGTGGAAACAACCCTATTTCAGTTCAGTCTATGACAAACACTTTGACAAAAAATGTTAAAGAAACTTTAAATCAAATTAGTAAAATCTCAGAAGTTGGAGGTGAGATTGTAAGGGTTTCTTGTCCGGATGAAGAATCAACTAGTGCTTTAAAAGAAATCACAAAGCATTCTCCCATTCCAGTAGTTGCCGATATTCATTTTCATTTTAAAAGAGCCATAGAGGCTGCAGAGAATGGTGCAGTTTGTTTAAGAATCAACCCTGGTAATATTGGCGATAAAAATAAAATTGCACAAGTTATTTCCGCAGCAAAAAATAATAATTGTTCAATAAGAATAGGAGTAAATTCTGGTTCATTAGAAAAAGATATCTTAGAAAAATTTAAAGAACCCTGTCCTGAAGCTTTAGTAGAAAGTGCAATTAGAAATATTAAAATTTTAGAAGATTTAGATTTTTTCAATTTTAAAATAAGCGTTAAATCTTCAGATGTATTTTTATCTATAAAAGCATACAGAGAGCTTTCAAAAGTTACGGACTATCCATTACACCTAGGAATTACAGAAGCAGGAAGTTTTATTCCTGGCAGCATAAAGTCTTCTATAGGTTTAGGAAATTTATTATTAGATGGAATTGGTGACACAATTAGAGTTTCGCTTTCAGATGATCCAGTTGAAGAGATTAAAGTAGGTAATGAAATTTTAAAATCACTAAATCTGAGGAATAGGGGAATTAAGATAATTTCTTGTCCATCGTGTGCTAGACAAGGTTTTCATGTTATAGACATTGTTAAAATTTTAGAAGAAAAGTTGTCTCACATTAAAGCTCCAATAACTCTTTCGATCATAGGATGTGTTGTTAATGGCCCTGGCGAGGCTGCACAAGCGGATATTGGAATAACTGGAGGTGGCAAAAATAGCAACATGCTTTATTTAAAAGGGGTTCAAACTGAAAAATTAAGTAATAAAGACATTATTTCAAAGGTAGTCAAATTGGTTGAAAAAAAATCTGAAGAAACCGAAACAAAGTAAAAATGATTCCAATAAAAAAAGTTGAAGAATTAATATTAAGGCACAAAAGTCTTGAAGGAGAATTATCTTTAGGGAATATAGATAAAAAATTATTTGCTGCAAAATCAAAAGAATATTCTGATCTTAACGAAATAATAAATCAGGCACAAAAATATCTAAATTTTGAAAAAAATAAAAAGGATTTAGAAAAATTAATTGAGGATATTAATAGCGACAAAGAAATAAAAGAAATAGCGAGGATAGAATTAGATCAGCTGATTAAAGACAATGAATTAAATGAAAAAAAAATTAAATTATTTTTACTTCCGAAAGATGATGCAGATTCAAAAAATGCAATAATTGAAATAAGAGCTGGAACAGGAGGCTTGGAAGCAAGTTTATTTGCATCAGATTTATTTAAAATGTATGAAAAGGTTTCTCACAAAAAAAAATGGAATTTAGAAATAATTAGTATTTCAAAAAGTGAAGCTGGAGGCTTAAAAGAAGTAATAGCAAACATAAGGGGAAAGAATATTTATTCTCTTTTAAAATACGAAAGTGGTGTCCATAGAGTTCAAAGAGTACCCGATACAGAAACACAAGGAAGAGTTCATACATCTGCGGCAACGGTTGCGGTATTGCCAGAAGCAGAAGAAGTTGATGTAAAGATTGAAGAAAAAGATTTAAGAATTGATGTTTTTAGAAGTAGCGGTCCAGGAGGACAAAGTGTAAACACGACAGACTCTGCTGTCAGAATAACTCATATTCCAACAGGAATTGTAGTTAGTCAGCAGGATGAAAAATCACAAATTAGAAATAGAGAAAAAGGATTAAAAATCCTTAGATCTAGAATATATGAATTGGAAAGACAAAAGATAGATGAAGCAAGATCAAAAGATAGAAGGAGCAAAATAGGAACAGGAGACAGATCAGAAAGAATAAGAACTTATAATTTTCCCCAAGGAAGAGTTACGGATCATAGAATAAATCTTACTTTGCACAAACTTGAAGAATTTATGCAAGGAGAAATATTTGAAGAAATGATTGAAAGTTTAACTATACAGGCTCAAGAGGAAGAATTAAGTAAATTAAATTAAAATGAAATATCAAGAAATACTTAATAAAGGATCAAAAATATTAAAATTAAATAATATAAAATCTTATAATTTAGATAGCGAAATTTTATTATCATTAACTCTGGAATTAAATAGATCTCAATTACTTTTAAGCTTAGACAAGAAAATAGAAAATCAAGAAATTTTTTTTTTTTTAATTTTATTGAAAGAAGAAGCAAAAATGAGCCTATAGCTTATATTGCTGGTTATAAAGAATTTTGGAAAAATAAATTTAAAGTTGATAAAAATGTATTAATACCTAGACCAGATACAGAAACTATAATTGAGCAAGTTCTAAATGAATTGGACATCAATTCTTCAAAAAAAATTTTAGATATTGGCACGGGATCTGGGTGTATTATAATTTCAATACTTAATGAAAGAAAAAAATGTTTTGGAGTTGGTATAGATATTTCTAAAAATGCAGTAAAATTAGCAAAATATAATGCAAAAATACAACACATTGACAATAGAGTTAAATTTTTAAACTCTGATATTGACAATTTTTATGGAGACAAATATGATCTAATCATATCCAATCCTCCTTATATTAAGCATCATAAAATTAATGGTTTGGAAAAAGATATTAAAAACCATGAGCCCAAAGTTGCTTTGGATGGGGGAATTGATGGTTATGATAAAATTAGGCTCATAATAGAAAAAAGTTCAACTTTGATAAAAAAAAGAGGCAAGTTGTTTTTGGAATTAGGAATAAATCAAACAAGAGAAACTATAAAAATTTTAAATTTAAATGGTTTCTATAAAACCAAGGTAGTTAAAGACTTGGCTAGAAAAAATAGATGTATAGTTTCTACAAAAATTTAGAATATAAGCTTAATTAATGAGAAATTTTAAGAATAATTTCAGAAGAAGTAGATATAAAAATCATTTAGATAGAAATAATCATAGAAATGAAAATGGAAAGATCATAAATGATCTACAAAATGGTTCAAATTTTGTTAGAAAAAATGCTGGCAAGAATAATCATAATGCTTCTAAACTTATAGAAAAGTACTCTAACTTAGCAAGAGAAGCTCTTTCTAGTGGCGATAAGATTTTGTCGGAAAATTATTTTCAACATGCAGAGCACTTTATAAGAGTTCTTGAAGAAAAGGATGCAAAATTTAATAAAGGCCAAATACCAAAAGAAATAATTAAAGTTAAAGAGAAAACATCTCAAGATCAAAATAACACAAATGACATGGATTCAGAATCATTAGAATCATCGGCTTCTACTGAGAGCTAATTAATTTTGA
>CAZABF010000002.1:0-29640 GCA_964483495.1 uncultured Candidatus Pelagibacter sp.
TTTCTAACACTTTTTTATCTACAATTAAAATGCCTGCTTTATAGTAATAAATTACACCAAGTAATAAAATTCCAGTTATGAATGTTAAATAGCTTTGCCATTTAAAAATTGTAAGATTTCTCAAATAATTTTTTGGAGGTGATACTTTTAGTCTAGATAGTTTATAATAATAACCTGAATGCATAAGATATCCTTCACCATCAATACCTTTGCTTGATATTTTTTTGTTTAATTTATTGTCTAAATAATTAAATAAAAAACTATTTCCCACCCATAATATTGCGAATAGTACATGGCCCCATCTTAAAGTAAGCTCTAGCCATTTCATTGAGTAAGATAAAATTTCCATTAATATTTAATTTTGTCTTCTTTGTTTTCCCAAATTTTAAATGCTTCTAATGCTTCATCTCTATGCATTTGGTGCATTTTAATTTTTCTATTTTCTAAATCTTTATTAATTTCAGAATAAATAAATGAATCGTCAAAATCTATTCTCTTGGCGTCTATTCTGGTGTTTGCATAAAAAACATTTTCAATTCGTGACCAATATATTGCTGATAGACACATTGGGCATGGTTCGCAACTTGAATACAAATCACATCCTGAAAGATTAAAAGTATTCAATTTTTGGCATGCAGACCTAATTGCAACAATTTCTCCATGCGCTGTTGGGTCGTTATTAATTGTTACTTGATTAGAACCTTCTGCAATAATCTTGTTATTTTTTACAATAACAGATCCAAATGGCCCTCCTTTGGATTTGGCACTTTCAATTGAAAGTTCAATTGCTCTCATCATGAAAAGGTTTTTTTCACTCATAATTAATTAATTATTTTTTAACCTACTTATGCTTAATAAAATTTTTTCTGGTGTTGCTGGTGCGTCCAGGTATGGTATTTTTTTATAATTTGATGTTGAAGCTATAGCATCTTTTATTGCAAAAAATACACTCATCGCCAACATTAAAGGTGGTTCTCCAGTAGTTTTGGCTTTGTTTGCCACTTCTTCTTTATTTTTTCCCTCTTTATAAATTTCTACTTTGAATTTTTTAGGGATATCACTAACGGCTGGAATTTTATATGTAGAAGGAGAAAAGGTAGTTATTTGTCCATTAGCTTTCCAATTAACCTCCTCCATTGTAAGCCAGCCCTGACCTTGAACGAAACCTCCTTCGATCTGACCAAGTTCTAAAGCCGGATTAATAGCATTTCCCGCATCATGCAATATATCAACTTTGCTAATTATATTTTCGCCGGTTAAAGTATCTATTATCACTTCTGTTACAGCTGCACCATAACAAAAATATAAAAATGGTCTTCCATAAAATTTTTTTTTATTAAAATTAATCTTTGGTGTGGAGTAAAATCCATTTGAAGAAAGAGATATACGATTTAAGTAAGCTTCTTGAACAATATCATTAAATTTAAAAATATACTTTCCAATAAAAATTTTTTCATTTTTATAAATCACATTATTTTTGACTGATATTTTGTATTTATTTTTTATAAATTTTTCTAAATTTAATTTTATTTTTTTTACAGCATCTAAAGCAGCTGCACCATTAAGATCCGTTGTGGATGAAGCTGCGCTCGCAGAAGTATTTGGAACCTTGGATGTATTTGTTGATGATATTTGAACTTTTTCGTAAGGAATACCAAGTGACTTTGAAACTAATTGAGCTATTTTTGTATGAGTTCCTTGTCCCATTTCAATTCCTCCATGGTTTAAATGTACACTACCATCAGTATAAATATGAACCAAAGCTCCAGCTTGGTTTAAATGAATTGTAGTAAAAGATATACCAAATTTTACAGGTGTGATTGCTATTCCTTTTTTTTTATATTTATTTTTTAGATTAAATTTTTTAATTTCAGAATATCTTTTTTTGTAATTTGATTTTTTTAATAATTTATTAAATATTTCATTAATCACATTATCTTCAATTTTCATTCCGTAATGCGTTATGTTTCTGCTATTTTTTTTGTAAAAATTTATTTTTCTTATTTCCGAAGGATCTTTGCCTAAGTGTCTTGAAATATTATCAATAATATTTTCAATGGCCATCATTCCTTGATTTCCTCCAAATCCTCTAAATGCCGTTGAGGAAGAAGTGTTTGTTTTGCAAAGATAGTTTTGAACTTCTAAATTTGGAATAAAATAAGCGTTATCAATATGAAGAAGAGCTCTCTCATTTATTGCTAAAGATAAATCGGGTGACATACCACATTTTGATGAAAGTTTTAATTTTACTGATTTTATTTCTCCTTTGTCGCTAAAGCCAACTTCATAATCTGAAAAAAACTCATGTCTTTTACCAGTTATAATAATATCATCATCTCTATCTAATCTAAGTTTAACTGGACATTTAGTTTTGTGAGCAAGCAATGAACAAATGCTTGCAGTCATAAAATTAGTTTCTTTTCCACCAAAACCACCCCCTATTCTTCTTACTAAAACTGTTATTGAATTACTTTTTTGATTTAACATCTTTGCGATTATTTGTTGAGTTTCAGAAGGATGTTGGGTTGAACTATAAACAAGCATATTATTGTCTTCTTTAGGAACAGCAAAAGCAGCTTGTCCTTCTAAATAAAAATGTTCTTGGCTACCAGTTGTAAAATTTCCTTTAAGTCGATGCTTTGATTTTGATAATGCATTGCTTGGATTTCCTCTTTTAATCTTTCTAGTTTTAAAAAGTAATTTTTTTTTTGCCAAAGATTCTTTTATTGTTACTATGGGTTTCAATTCTTTATAGTAAACCTTTGCTTTTAATACTGCTTTTCTCGCGGACTCTGTAGATTTGGCAGCTACTGCAAAAAGAGGTTGTCCATAAAATTCAACTTTATTATTTACAAAAATAGGGTCTCCATCAAAAACTGGGCCTACATCATTACGTCCAGGAATATCTTTAAAAGTAATAACAGAAACTACTCCCTCGCTTGATATTACATCTTTTAAATCTATTTTTTTTATTATTGCATGAGCTTTTTTGCTCCACCCTATTGCTCCATAAAGTGTACTATCTGGCTCTTTAATATCATCAGTATATTCTGCAAATCCACTTACATGTTTGTAAGCACTGTCATGAATTCTCTTTTCACTGAAATACTCTTGTTTTTTCATAATTAATTTACTCTAATTAATTTATTTAATTTAGTTTCTAAAAAAAATTTTAATAATAAATTTTCAGCAACTTCCAATCTATATTTTTTTGATGCTCTCATATCATCAATAGGATGAAAATCTTGTTTTAATATATTCTTTGCTTTTTCAAAAATATCCACTGAAAATTTAGAATTTATTAGAAATTTTTCACACTTGGCTGCTCTTTTTGGAATCTCAGACATTCCACCAAATGCAATAATAGCATCTTCAATCTTTTGATTTTTTATTTTAAAATTAAAAGAAGCACATACAGACGAAATATCATCATCAAATCTTTTTGATATTTTGTATGCTTTAAATTTATGGTTTTTATAAATAGGAATTATTATAGATTTTATGAATTCTCCTTTTTTTAATCTAGTTTTTCGATACCCAGTAAAAAAGTCTTTTAGAAAAATTTCTTTATTTTTTTTTTTTGTTTGTATTAATATTCGACTATTTAAAGAAAGGAGCAAAGGTAGTGTATCACCAATAGGTGAAGCCGTTGCAATATTTCCACCAATAGTTCCAACATTTCTTATTTGAACAGATCCATATCTTCTTAATATATTATGAAAGTCGGGATAATATTTCGAAATAAACTTTTCAACTTTTATAAGTGGAGTGGTTGCGCCAATATTAATTTCATTATTTATAATTTTTATAAAATTCAGCTCTTTAATATTATTTAAACTAATTATGTCTTTTATTTCTTGTCTACTTTTTGTAACCATTAAAGATAAGTCTGTTCCGCCACTTAAAAAATTTGGATTAGGATTTTGTTGAATTATTTTTTTTAATTCATTAACTGTTTTTGGAGCAAAGTATTTTTTATTTTTGTGTTTAATAATTATATTTTTATTATTAATTTTTTTTAATAATTTAATAACTTTTAAATTATTTCGATCAAATTCATCAGATTTGGTTTGTTTTTTTAAACTTTTAGCAGCATCAATTATAGGCCTGTAACCAGTGCATCTACATAAATTTCCTGATATTGCTTCTTTTATGTTGTCTTCATCTTTATTATTTTTATTTTTGTACATAGCAAAAATGGACATAACAAAACCTGGCGTACAAAAACCACATTGAGATGCATGATATTTTACAATTGCTTCCTGAACAGGATGATAAGAACCATTTTTTGAAACTAAATTCTCAACAACTATAAGTTGTTTCCCATGCAGGATAGGTGTGAAAGATATACAAGCATTAACTGCTTTGTATTTAATTTTTTTATTTTCCATTTCTCCTAAAACCACTGTGCAAGCTCCACATCCCCCTTCGGCACAACCCTCCTTGGTACCTGTTTTTTTTAATTCCTCTCTTATAAAGTTAAGTAGGGTTTGGTTTGGGTCAGGATTATCCAATTCAATTAATTTATTTTCAAAAATAAATTGAACTTTGTTTGTGTTCACCTAAGAACCTCTATATGTAGAATAGCTCCATGGAGAAACGAGTAAAGGAACATGATAATGTTCTTTTGAATTTGAAATGCCAAATCTAATAACCACATCATCTAAAAAAGGCAATTGATCTGATTTCGATGCATTTTTAAAATAGTCTCCAATAAAAAAAACTAACTCATATTTACCATTCAAAAAACTTTCACCTTCAAGCAATGGTTCATCGGCCCTTCCATCTTGATTTAATGTTAGTGTATTTTTTTTCTCTCTTTGATTGTTATTGAAATAATATAATTCTACCTTTATTCCAGCGCCCGGTTTACCTGAGTAAATGTCTAAAACATGAGTTGTTAATTTTGTCATATGATAAAATATTTATATACAATATTGAGTAATTAATAAATAACAACTAAAATAAATTTTCAAAATGATTGATATTAAAAAAATTAATAATCTTGATAAATCTGAATTTTTATCAATTTTTGGAAATGTATTTGAAAAATCAAAATGGATAAGTGAGAAAGTGTTTGACCAAAAACCATTCAAAAATTTAGAATCTTTTATTTCAGAAATAATAAGAATATATGAAAATAGTGACAACAAAACTATACTAGAAATTCTTAATTTACATCCAGAACTTGCAGTGGAAAAAAAATTAACTTCAAATTCAGAAGCCGAGCAAAGTAAAGCTAACTTAAAAGAGTGTACACCTGAAGAGTTTAATGAATTTAAAAAATTAAATATTGAGTATAAAAAAAAATTTGATTTTCCATTTATTATTGCAGTGAAAGGAAAAAATAAAAATCAAATTTTGAATTATTTTAGAGAAAGAATTAAAAATTCATTAGATGAAGAATTTCTTGAGGCAAAAAAACAAGTAAAAAAAATTGCAACTTTTAGGTTAGAAGAAATTATAAAATAAACTTATTAATTTGATTTTTCTGAAACATATATTGCAACTGCTTCAATCTCTTTAGATGTGAGCATGCCTTCATATGCCGGCATTACTCCAATACCATTTGTTACTGCCATAACTACTCTTCCAGCCTCTGGCTTAATTACATTTAAATTTGGTCCAATATCTCCATTTGATCCAGCATCAGACAAAGTATGGCAAGTAGCACAGTTTCCCTTTTCTAAAAAAATATTTTTCCCCAAGTCCAATATTTCATCTGCACATAAAGTTTGAGTAAATAATATAAATATTGCTGTAAAAAAATAATTATAATATTTCATATTTTAGTTAAATTTAGTAATAATTAACTCAATTATTAATCTACTAAAGATACTTTTTTGTAGCAAGTATCAATAGTGTAAATTAAATAGACCTATGAAAATTTTTGATTGTTTTATGTATTTTGATGAAGAGATTGTTCTAGATTTAAGGTTAAATACTTTAGACAGGTATGTTGATTATTTTATTATTGTGGAAAGCACTTTTACACACAGAGGTGATAAAAGAAACTTAAAATTCAACCATAAAAAATTTGAAAAATTTAAAGACAAAATAATTTATTTAACTTTTGATAAAGAGCCTGATGAAATAGAAGTGGTTCATGAAAATGATAATGAAGGTGAAAAATCAAGAAAATATATTCTTAATGCTGCTAAAAGAGAAAATGAGCAAAGAGACCATATTGCAAATGGTTTGCAAAAAGCAAGTCCCGAAGATTTAATACTGATTTCTGATGTTGACGAAATTCCAAATCTTGAAGAGATAAAATTTGAAAATTTAAAAGAAAAAATTTTAATGTTTCAACAAGATATGTTTTACTACAAATTTGATTTAAAATTACCTAATATGGTTTGGTCTGGAACTAAAGGCTGTAGAAAAAAAGACCTATTAAGTCCTCAATGGTTAAGAAACATTAAAGATAAAAAATATTCTTTATTTAGGTTAGATATAATTTTTTCAAAAATTAAATATAACAGTATTAAATTTATTAAAAATGGAGGTTGGCATTTTTCAAATATTAAATCTCCTAAAGAAATAGAACATAAGTTAAAATCATATCTGCATCACAGAGAATTTGATGAAGAACCATTAACCTTAGATCAAATAGACAATATAATTAAGAGCAAACAAGCAATTTATGACTTAAAAGTTGATAAAACCGTAAATAAAGTTGGAAGCGGAAGTAAGCTAATTAATTACAGTTTTGACAAATTGCCAGTTTATTTAAAAGAAAATAAAGAAAATTATAAAGAATGGCTAGATTAAAATAGAGTATTTAGTATTGGATAGGCTCATTATCAATTGAACGCCATAAATACCACGTGGCAACAGAACAATAGGGTGAAAATCTTTTTCTTAAAAAATTAACAAAATTTTTTGGAGGTAAATATTTTTTTTTATAGTTATTTGATATAGCTCTTAGCAATCCTATATCTTGAATAGGCCATATATTTTCTCTATTAAAAGTAAAAAGTAATATCATTTCTGCAGACCATCTTCCAATTTGTCTCAAAGTTGAAAGATAAACAATTGCTTCTTCATCATTCATTTTTTTAATAAGCTTAGGGTTAAATGATTTATTTGAAAATTTAATTGACAGTTCTTTTATTCCTTTGGCCTTTTGCCTACTCAGGCCACATTTTTTAAGTTTTTGAATAGTAATTTTTTTTACTATTTTTGGATTTATCTTGCCATTACATGCGCTTTTAAATTTTTTGAACACTGAGCTTGCCGCTGCGACACTAATTTGTTGACCTATTATACTTTTGCAAAGAGAGAAAAAAATATCTTTTCTTGTAGTTAATGTTTTGTGTTTATATTTTTCAATTAAAATTTTCATTACTCTATCTTTTTTAGATAAATATTTTTTTGCTTTATTCCAATATTTTGGGGGATTATTCATGTCTTGAAATAGAAACTTGTTTTTTTAAAGTAACTTCTCTTCTAAAGATAATTATAGACGAAATTATAACTAAGAAGGCCCCTGCTAGAGTTTTAATCGAAGGTATTTCATTCCAAATGAAGTATCCAAAAATTATTGCAAAAACTAAAGCTAAATATTTTAGAGGAGTTACCAAAGAAACTTCAGAAAACTTATAAGATTGGCTCAGCCATAAATTTGCAACACCGCCAAAAATTCCTATAAAGGATAATAAAATTAAATCTTTTATGTCGGGCATTATCCATCCAAAGGGAATTGTAAAAAAACTTACTATAGTTATTGCAGCTGAAAAATTTAAAGCAATCAACCAAATGGGTTCGGTAGTGGATAATTGTCTGATAGCAATGGCAACATAAGATAGACCTAAACAAAAAATTATTGGATAAACAAAGTATATGTTTAAAGAACTAAAACCAGGTTCTGTAATAACTATAATACCAATAAATCCTACAATTACTGCAAGCCATCTATACATTCCAACTTTCTCACTAAGAAAAAAAATTGAAAAAATAGTTGTAAAAATTGGAGCAGCAAATGAAATACTAACAACGGTAGCTAACGGTAGATTTCTTAAAGCAATAAATATTGAAATTAGAGCTATTAAACCAAATAAGCATCTTAAAAAATGCAATCCAGTTCTTTTTGTATAATAAAAATTTTTAAGCCTTTCTCTAGGAATAATAAAAAAATAAAATACTAAACCAAAAAAACCTCTAAAAAATAATACCTGTCCCAAAGGATATAAATCTGACCATTTTACGATTAAATCCATTATTGAAAATGCACAAACCGACATAAACATATACAAAAAGCCCAATTGATTTTCGGAAAGCATAAGAATAACTTTAGTTTAAATAAAACAATAATCAATGGAAATAGCTGTATTAGCACTCGGATGTTTTTGGGGACCAGAAATCAAGTTTGGAAAACTTGAGGGAATTAAAAAAACTGAAGTTGGTTACTGCGGAGGTGATGACAACAAAGTAACTTATGAGGAAGTTTGTTCAGGAAATACTAATCATGCTGAGGTTGTTAGATTGGAATTTGATCCTAAAAAAATTTCATATGAAAAAATTTTACAGCGTTTTTTTGATATACACGACCCAACAACACTAAATGCCCAGGGTCCTGATATAGGAACTCAATATAGAAGTGAAATATTCTATTTAGATGAAAATCAAAAAAAAATTGCTAAAAAAATTATTGAAAAAAACAATAAAAAATTATCTGGTAAAGTTGTTACAAAATTGTCGTTACTAAAAAACTATTGTCCAGCTGAAGATTATCATCAAAAATATTTAGAAAAAAAAATTTAATTATGTCACTAGTAAACACAAACTGGGTTGAAAAAAATATTAATAAGTTAAAAATAATTGATTGCTCTTGGCATATGCCAAATGTGGAAAGAGATGGATACAGAGAGTACCTAGAATCACATATTGAAAATGCAATATTTTTCGATTTAGATAAAAATTCAGACCATAATACTGATTTGCCTCATATGCTTACAAATAATAATGAATGGGAAAAAATTATATCTAAAATGGGAATCGCCAATGACGATGAGATAGTAATTTATGATAATTCAGATGTCTTAAGTTCATGCAGATGTTGGTACAATTTTATATATTTTGGTCATAATAATAAGTTGGTTCATGTTTTAGACGGTGGTTTAAAAAAATGGAAATCAGAAGAAAAGCCAACAACAAAAGAAATTTTGAAAATCAGAGAAACAAAATATATTGCTTCAGAGAGAGAAAGTTTAGTAAAAAATAAATCTCAAATTAAAGAAAATATTATTAAACAAGAATTTAGAATTGTTGATGCAAGAAGTAGAGAAAGATTCGAAGGAAAAGTTGAAGAGCCAAGAAAAGGTTTGAGAAGTGGATCAATTCCAAAATCTATGTGTATTCCTTTTCGAGAGCTAATTAATGATGACAATACATTTAAAAATGAAAAAGAAATTTTAAACATATTTAAAAATACTTTGGGGAAAGAATTAACAACAAATATTGTATTTACTTGCGGATCTGGAGTAACTGCTTCTGTTTTGGCACTTGCATATTCTTTAATAAATAATAAATATATACCAACCATTTATGATGGTTCTTGGGCAGAATACGGAAAAATTAAAATATGAAAAGATCAACAAAAGTAATTTCTATAATAATTGTCTTCTTCTTAATTATAGCTTCAGTGATTGTTGCAAGAACTGTAATTGGAAAACATTTTCAAAAAAAGTTTGGTAAAAGACCTCCTCCGGGAATTATAGTAACTGAAGTAGTGGATAAAGAATTTTCAGAAAAAATTGAAACATTTGGAACTGCTGTATCTAATAAAACGAAATCTTTTAGAATAAAGAAAGAAAATTTAATAGAAGATTTAAAGTTAAACAATTATGTCAAAAAAGGAGATGTAATTATTAAGTTAAAAAGTGGGAATATTATAGCTCCTTTTAACGGTGTGGTAGGATATACCGGTTTAACTGAAGATATATTTGTTTCTGATAGTACATTTATTATAACTTTAGATGATAACTCAATTATCTATTCTGATATTAAAATTCCTGAAAATTATTCTTCAGTTATTGAAAAGGGTTTGCCAATAGAAGCTAAAGTTTCAAGCTATAAAAATAAAATCTTTAATGGAGAGGTTGATTTTATTTCTAGTAGAATAAATGCGGAAACTAGAAGTTTGTTAACAAGAATTAAAATTGACAATACAAATCTAGAATTAATATCTGGTTCTTTGCTTGAGGTAAGTGTAAAATTTAATTTAAGAGATTCTCTGGGTGTTCCAGATACAAGTGTAATGATGGAAGGTGAAAAAACTTACGTCTATAAAGTATCAAAAGATAATATAGTAAATAAAACCGAAATAAAAATTGGTTTAAGACAAGAAGGTAATATTGAAATCCTATCAGGATTAAATATTGGAGATATAATTGTTGCTGAAGGATTAAAAAAAGTTTTTCCAAGAAGTAAAATTAAACCTATTAAAAATTAAATGTTCATAACAGAATTAAGCATTAGAAGACCTGTTGTTTCATGGGTAATGTCTTTAATTTTAATTGTATTTGGACTTTTTGTTTTTTGGAAGTTGCCAGTTAGAGAGCTTCCATCTGGATTGCAGCCTCCAGTAGTGCAGGTACAAGTTGATTACACCTCTGCTGCCGCTCCTATAGTTGATCAAGAAGTAACGCAAGTTCTAGAAGATGTGATTGGTGGTGCAGAAGGAATTAAAAATATTGATTCTAAGTCTTCAAATGGAAGAAGCACAATAAAAGTTGAATTTGATACAAGCATTGATTTGGATAATGCAGCTAATGATATAAGAGAAAGAGTTGCAAGAGTAGTGGATAATTTGCCTTCCGAGTCAGATCCACCACAAATACTTAAACAAGCAGCTGGGTTTACTACTACAATGTGGTTAGCACTTTCATCTTCTACCTGGAGCGATTTAGAACTTGGCGATTATGCTGAAAGATATCTAGTAGATACTTTTTCAAGCGTAAAAAATGTTGGTAGAATTTTAGTTGGAGGACTTAGAGAGCTGAGTATTAGAGTTTGGGTAGATCCTATTAAATTAGCTGCAAATGATTTAACTGTTCAGGAAGTTGAAAAAGCTTTGAGAGGTGAAAATATTAGATTGCCCGCAGGAACTCTTGAAGCAAATAATATCGATTTAACCTTAAACTTAGATAAATCCTACAATAGCATAGAAGCCATTGAGCAACTTCCAATTAAAAAAACTAGTAAAAAAGTAGTTGTACTATCTGATGTTGCAAAAATAGAGTTTGGACCTGTTTCAGAAAAAACTTTATTTAAAGCGCAAAGAAAAGACCAATTAAATTTAAAGACAGTTGGTATAGGAATTTATGCTAGAAGCGGAGCATCTACTGTAGAGCTTTCTAAAGAAATTAAAAAAAAAATAGCTGAAGTAAATAAATCCTTACCAGAAGGACTAGAGCTAGAAGTGGCATTTAATAGAGCTACTTACATAGGAGCCGCAATTAATGAGGTATATAAAACTCTTATAATCGCTTTTGTTTTGGTTGTAATAATTATTTATTTATTCTTAGGAAATTTAAAAGCTGTAATCGTTCCGGCAATAGCTCTGCCTGTTAGTTTAATAGCTTCATTTCTTGGAATTTATATATTTGGACTATCGATAAATATTTTTGTCCTCTTAAGTTTTATACTGGCGATTGGGATAATTACTGATGACTCGGTAATTATGACAGATGCTATTTACAGAAGAATAGAAAATGGAGAAAATCCTCTTGTTGCGGCATATAAAGGATCTAAACAAATTACATTTGCAATTATAGCAACTACATTAATTCTTATTGCAGTCTTTTTGCCGCTAATATTTATTGAGGGTATTTCTGGAACTTTATTTAGAGAAACTGCGATAGCTTTATCATTCTCGATAGTTGTATCATCTTTTGTTGCTCTAACCTTATCTCCAATGCTTGCAAGTAAATTTTTAAATAAAAAAAATAATAAAAATTTTATAATACGAAAATTTGAAAAATTTTTCTTAGGTTTTTCAAAATTTTATCAAGAAACATTGGAAGTCTTAGTTAAAAAGACAAAAACCATCTCTGTTTTTATTATATTTATAATTGTAGCTTCTGTTTTGTTGTTTAACTTTTCAAAAAAAGAATTAATGCCAATGGAAGATAGAGGAGCTTATCTGGTCATTGGTTTTACTGATGAAGGAAGTTCTTTCGAGTACACGCAAGAAAAAGCTCAGAATATTGAGAAAAGACTTATTCCATTATTACAAGCTGAAAACAGTCCTTATTCACGTTTTATCATGAGAGTACCTGGATTTGGAAGCTCTGCTAACTCATACAATAGTTTTATAATTATTGCTTTATTAGATAATTGGAAAAATAGAAAACAAGATTCCCAAACTGTAATGAGACAAGCTATTGGTAAGATTGTGACTCTACCTCAAGCGGTGGCTTTTCCAATATCCCCTCAATCAATAAGGGTTTCAAGTTATAACAAACCTGTTCAAATGGTTATTTATGGAAGTACTTATGAAGAATTGGAAAGAATTCAAAGTGAAGTAATTGGAAAATTAAGAAGGAATAGAAATTTATCAAGAATAGAGTCTGATTATTCTAGAAATAAACCTGAAGTAAAGCTTGTAATTAACAAGAATAAAGCGAAAGACTTAGGTGTTTCTACTGAAACAATTGGAAAAAGTTTAGAAACGCTTTATGGTGGAAAAAGAGTTACAACGTTTAATAAATTGGGAAAAGAGTATCCAATAATTTTACAGCAATACTTATCTGATAGAAGAGATAAAGATGGAATATCAAAAATTTTTGTAAGATCTAATACTACAGGAAAACTAATATCATTGGTAAATCTTGTAAATTTTAAAGAAGAGGGAACTGCAAAAGAATTGGCTAGATATAACAGACAAAGAGCGGTTACTATTTCAGCAAATATTTCAGAAAACTACACTCTTTCGGAAGCAATTAAATATTTAGAAAATATAATGACTGAAGTATCTCCACAAAGCCAAATTACATGGAAAGGCAAGTCAGAAGAAATAAAGGAAACAAGCAATGAGCTCTTTATCATATTTGCTTTAGCATTATTAACAGCATATCTGGTTATGGCAGCAACATTTAATTCATTTGTGCATCCATTTATAATTGTTCTTACTGTTCCCTTGGCAATTTTTGGTGGATTAGTTTTTATTTTATTTTTAAATAGTTCTATTAATATCTTCTCACAAATTGCACTTGTAATCCTTATTGGTATATCCACTAAAAATAGTATTTTAATTGTTGATTATGCTAATCAAATTAGAACAACTGGAAAAAATATAGAAGCAGCAGTTAAAGAAGCGTGCAGTATAAGATTCAGGCCAATTATCATGACATCTTTAAGTACTATGATTGCGATGATTCCTCTAATAATAGGAAATATTGGTCCAGGAGCTGGTGAAGGTTCTAGATTAGCAGTTGGCGCTACAATTTTTGGGGGTATGATAATTTCTACATTTTTTACACTTTACGTAACCCCAACAATGTATTTATCTTTAGCAAAAAATACAAAAAGGATAGATGCTGTAGATATAGAATTAAAAAAAGAACTTCGTTAGAAAATAATATATTTATTTGTACTTAGTACTTTTTGGCACTTGGAAAGTTGACTCTTATATTTTGAAGATTGTTTTTGTACTTTTTTTGCAATCAATATAACTTTATTATTACTTTTATAATTTTTATAATTTCCCCAACCTTCATGATAAGCAATATATTGTCTAAAAACATCTTTTTTTGATATTTTTAATATTTGTGAAGTTTTATTTGTATACCAGCCAATAAAATCGACACTATCTTTAAATCTTGCTCTAGTAGCCAAGGGCTTATTATTTTCTTTTTTGTATTGTTCCCAAGTACCTTTAACTGCTTGTGAATAACCAAAAGAACTGGAAGGCCTTTTATAAGGAATGACTTTAAATAATTTTAATCTTTCTGGTTTTGCGAGCCAATCAAAATCTGACTCCATTTTTATAAATGCTAATTGTAAATGAACTGGTGTTCCCCATTTTTTTTCTGTTTTTTTAACATGCTTATACCAAAAATATCTTTCGGAAAATATTGAACAACTATCAGCGGTATTTTTGGGAATAGAAGAACAGGCAGAAATTAATAAAAATAAAATGATTAAGAAGCTACTTAAAATCTGTCTTTGCTTTTTCATTAAGCTCATCCATTTTTTTTCTAATATCTTCGTCTAATATATTGTGATTTTTTAAATCATCTTTTATTTTTCTAAAAACATCTTCATCACCAGCTTCAGCAAAATCTGCTTTTATTACAGATTGAATATATTCTTTTTCTTTTTCTTCATCATAACCAAGAATTTTGGAAGCCCATTCTCCTATATATTTGTTTCTTCTAGCACTTACTTTAAATTGAAGTTCTTGGTCGTGCGCAAATTTTTTCTCAAAACTTTTTTCTCTTTCATCAAATGAACTCATTTTTTTCTCCAAAAATTAAATAAAATTAATATAAAAACAGGCATTAAAACTCCAGCAATATTACCAAACAAATCAGAAAATTGAAATGATCTGTTTGGTATAAATAAATGAAATAATTCAAGAATTATAGAAATTAAAATTAAGTATAAAATAATTATTTTTAAGCTCTTAAAATAGCTTATTAAACCCAGTGAAGATAACAAAAAAAAAGCATAAACATGGTTTGAGGAAACTATAAAATTAGAGGTTATTTGAGGTTGCCTTAAAATATCTCCATAAATAAAAAAACCCAACAAACTTCCTGGATAAATATATAAAAATACAAATATAATGTTTAAAAGGTGAAATATTATTTTTGTCATTTATCAATTTATCTTATAATTAAATTTAAACTATGAGTCATTTAATTTTAGTAAGACATGGTCAAAGTGAGTGGAATTTACAAAAAAAATTCACCGGATGGGTAGATGTTGAGTTGGCACCAAATGGAAAATTAGAGGCCTGCAAATCTGGTGAACTTATTAAAGAGCTTAATTTAAATTTAGATTATTTTTTTTGTTCTTATCAAAAAAGAGCAATTGAAACTCTAAATTTAATCTTAAACACTTTAAGAATTAAGAATGATAAAATTATTAAAGCCTGGGAACTTAATGAAAGACACTATGGCGCCCTAACCGGCCTGAATAAAGATGAAATGAAAAAAACTTTGGGAGAAGATAAAGTTCTAGAATTTAGGCGATCTTGGGATGTTAGGCCAGAACCATTAAATAAAAATAATCCTTATCATCCTATTAATATTGAAATTTATAAAAATATACCAAAGGATAAAATTCCTGATACTGAATCTTTAAAAGATACTTATGAAAGAGTAATTCCTTATTTTGAAAAAAATATTTTAGATAAATTAAATAAAAATATAATTATTGCTGCTCATGGAAATTCGGTCCGAGCATTATGCAAATATTTATTTAATATAGATAATGAAAAAATTTCAAAACTAGAAATTCCAACAGGAAATCCTTTATTAATTAAATTTGACAATAATAAAAAGATTAAAGAAGCTTTATATTTAGATCAAAAAAGAGCTAATGATTTAATTATTTTTTAACTAATTTATTATATATTTCTAAATCAGTTATATGAATAAATTTCTGCTTGCTTTCAAAACCATAAAGCATTTTATTTTTTATTGCCTCATCCCAAATCTTAGTAACTGAAAATGGCATTACTTTTTCATTTTTAAATAAACTTTTATTTATAATTTGCAGACCAGTATATATAAAATTATTTTCTTTATTTTTTAATAACTTTTCATTGCTTAATGAAAAATCACCTTTCATTCTTTCATCAAAGCTATTTTCTTTATTAACAATCATTAACAAATTTTTTACTTTTTTTTGAAAATAGTAATTCATCATATTTATTGTTGTTTCCAAATAATCATCTCCCCACACAGTATCTGGATTTAAAACAATAAAATCATTTTCATCTGATCTATTAATTAGATTTAAAATACCACCTCCGGTATCTAAAATTTCATTACCATCATTTAGAATTTCAATTTTTGAATTTGATTTGTTGTTTAAAATAAAATTTTGAATCTGGCTGTGAAGATAATAAGTATTAATTTTTATATTTTCTATTTCTAATTTTTCTAAAAAATTTATTGAATTTTCTAACAAAGTAATTTCGTTAATTTCAATTAGAGGTTTTGGAATTTTTAAAGTAATTGGATTTAAACGTTTTCCATATCCGGCACACAAAATTAGTGCAGTATTAATTTTCATATTTATTTCTTAGTTTTTTTGAAAAATACTTATCTAAAATAATTTTTAGTTCTATAAATTTTTTATTTTGTTCTGTTCTTTGTTCAATTAACTTCCATGCATAAGGTATTAATTTTAAATAACTGTGTTTATTATCTCTAATTGATAATCTCGTAAAAATTCCAATTATTTTTAAATTTCTTAAAACTGATAAAATTTCAAAATCGTTTTTGAAATTCACAACATTTATTTTTTTATTTGTTTCAATGTACTCTTCAAAAATATTTTGCTTAAAGTCTATGCTAGTTTTTAATCTTACATCATCTATTAATGAAGCAAGATCATAAGCTACATTTCCAAAAACAGCATCCTGACTATCTATAACACACAATTTTTTATTTTTAATCATTAAATTAGAAACATGAAAATCTCTGTGAACAAATGTTTTATTACTAAATTTAATTTTATTAATTAAAGTTTTTAAAGCTAAAAGTAATTTTTTTTTTAATAAAGTTTGATTTTTTTTTTTTATTTTTTTTGTTACATACCAATCTAAAAATAAATTGGCTTCCTCTAAAAGAATTTTTTTTGAATATTTTGGTACTTTATAGTTTGAACCTAAAAATGTTTTTATTTTTTTGGTCTTAATTTTTTGAACCAAATTTAATAATTTAATAATTTTTTTATAATAAGTTAATTTTTTTTTATTATTTTTTTTTAACTTTTGATAGACAGTGATATTACCAAAATCTTCTATTTGAATATGTTTTGATTTGTAATTTTGACTAATTAATTTTGGTGCCTTAATTTTATTCTTAATTAAAATTTTATTAATAGCATCATAAATTAATAAATTTTTCCTAGTATCTTTTTTGCTAAATACAATAATTTTATTTTTGTTCCTGTAAAATTTTCTAAAGGAAGCATCTCCGGATAAAGATCTAAGTTTACTTAAATTCATTAATTATTTCTTTTCTATATTCAGAAAATATTTCTAATTTTCTTTCTTTAAAATCATTTTCGTAATTAAAATATAATTCAATTATATTTTTTGGTTTATTTGAAATTATTTCTGGCCACTCAACAAAAGTCACAATTTCTGAACTATTTTCAAATAATCCAATATTATATAATTCTTTTGGGTCTTTTAATTTAAATAAATCATAATGATTTATAATAATTTCATTTATTTTATACTCATTAACAATATTAAATGTTGGGCTTGGAATTTCGGTTAGATTTAGTTTTTTTTTATTTTGCAAGTTATTGATCAAATACTTAATAAATGTCGTTTTTCCAACGCCTATTTCCCCATAGAAAAAAATAATATCTCCTTTTCTAATATAATTTGAAAATTTTTTAGAAATAAATTCTGTATTTTTTTCTAAAGTAATATCAATCTTGCTACTTTTAGTAGCGATATGCATCTGGTTTGAATGGTCCCTGTTGTTTTACACTAATATAATCTGCTTGCTCTTTAGATAATTTAGTAAGTTTTGCTCCTACTTTTTCTAAATGTAACATTGCTACTTTTTCATCAAGGTGCTTAGGTAAAACATATACTTTTTTTTCATACTTGTCTGAATTATTCCACAGTTCTATCTGGGCTGTTACTTGATTTGTAAATGAAGCGCTCATAACAAAACTAGGATGCCCAGTAGCGCAACCTAAATTTACCAATCTTCCTTCAGCTAACAAAATAATTCTTTTGTTGTCTGGGAATGTTATTTCATGTACTTGGGGTTTTATTTCATCCCATTTATAATTTTTTAATGCTTCAACTTGAATTTCGTTATCAAAATGTCCAATATTACACAATATAGCTCTATCTTTCATATCTCGCATATGATCTGCAGTAACTATATCTTTATTACCTGTTGCAGTTACAACTATGTCTGCTTCTTTAATCGTTTCATCCATTAAAACAACTTCATAACCTTCCATAGCAGCTTGAAGAGCACAGATAGGATCTATTTCTGTAACCATTACTCTTGCTCCACTTTGCCTTAATGAGGCTGCACTTCCTTTTCCAACATCTCCAAAACCTGCAACTATTGCAACCTTACCAGACATCATTACGTCAGTTGCTCTTTTAATTCCATCAACTAAGCTTTCACGACAACCATATAAATTATCAAATTTTGATTTTGTTACTGAGTCATTAACATTAATTGCTGGTACTAATAATTTGCCTTCAGATTCCATTTTTTTAAGGGCCAATACTCCAGTTGTTGTTTCTTCGGACAAACCTTTAACTGATTTTAGCAAGTCTTTATACTCCTTGTGCATTAAAGCTGTTAGATCGCCGCCATCATCAAGAATCATGTTAGGTTTCCAGTCTTTCTTTCCTTCTATGGTTTGTTTAACACACCACCAATATTCTTCTTCGGTCTCACCTTTCCAAGCAAATACTGGAATTCCCGCTTTTGCTATAGCTGCAGCCGCATGGTCTTGAGTAGAAAATATATTGCACGAAGACCATCTTACTTCTGCTCCGAGTTCAACTAAAGTTTCTATTAAAACTGCTGTTTGAATCGTCATGTGTAAACATCCAAGTATTCTTGCTCCTTTAAGTGGATTTTTATCTTTGTATTCCTTTCTTAACGCCATTAAGCCTGGCATTTCAGTTTCTGCTAAAGAAATTTCTTTCCTACCAAAATCTGAGAGATTTATATCTTTTACTTTAAAATCTGTCATGAAGAAGACCATTTAACAACTTTATAAAATTTTTTCAACTAATAATCTTTAAACTTTAGGAAAAATTATTTCGATCATAGCGCCTTTTTGATCAATATTATTTGAAGCAAAAATTTTACCATTGTGCAACTCAACTAGATTTTTAACAATATTTAATCCTAATCCAGAATGTTCTCCAAATTTATTAGGTCTATTGCTATAAAATCTTTTAAAAATTTTGCTTGTATCGTTTTCTTTGAAGCCTTCTCCTTCATCAACAACACTTAAAATGATATTTTTTTCTTTTTTATCTTTTGAAAGAACAACTTTGATTGTTTGATTTTCTCTACTAAACGAAATTGAATTATCTAGTAAATTTGCAATTATTTGCTCAATTCTATTTTCTATTCCAAGAATATTGTAATTGTTTGACCCATTTGAATTTAATTCAATTTTAATTCCATTTTTTGAATTATAAATACTATTAAAATCATCAACTACAGATGTTGCTATTAATTTTAAATCAATTTTCTTCATTTGTTCATTTGTTATTGCAACTTCATCTTTGAGCATTTGAGAATAATCGGTAATCAGTCTTTCAATTCTTTCTACATCGTTCAATAGTATACTAACCAGCTTCTCTCTTTGAGTTTTATCTGTAGTTTCCGAAATTATCTCCGATGCACTTTTTAAAGAAGCAAGTGGATTTCTGATTTCATGGACTAGGTCTGTTGAAAAGTTCTCTGCAGCATTAATCCTATTATTTAACTCATTTGTCATTTCATCCAAAGAATTGGAAAGAATTCCTATTTCATCACTTCTATTTTTTACAACTTGAATGTTTATTTTTTGTTTATTCTTTTCTTTTATTGATTTTGTAAAATTTACTAGAGTTTTAATTGGTTTTAAAAAATATCTATTTAAGACTAATGAAAAAATTAAAATCACAATTGCAACTACTAAAGCAGTTCTAAAAACAAATATTTTTCTCTCATTTATAGCATTTCTAATATCGTTTGCTTTTTCACTAATAGCCAAGTAACCAATATTCTTCTCACCATCATTAACATTTTTAATTGTAATTAATAAAAATTGATCATAATTTTCTTGAGTAAAAGTATACGGTTTACCAAAATCAGAAGATTTGGAATAATCTAGTATTATTTCGGAAAAAGGCTTTAATTTATTTTTATTTTCTTGAATAATTTTTTTTTTTTCTGATATTTCATCTTTATCTTGAATGTTCGTTTCAACAATATCTAATCTTTGGCTAAATGATCTTGGATCTAAATCTAGAGTATCGGTATCACCTATCAATTTAAATTTATTATCAAATATCATAACGCGATCTAAATTCTGAAAAAGAAACCTTGTTGAAAATAGAAATTTTCTTATGTCATCCTTGTTGAATTGAATTTTTAATCTTCTTATATGATCAATAGTATTATTAATAATATTTATATGGTTTGATGTTTTTTTATTAATTAAATTTGGCTGAATTCCTTTTAAATAAATTGCTGTTAAACTTCCAAAAATTATAAAAACAATAAGATTTATAAATAAGAACTTTTTAAGTATGGAAATATTTTTTATAAAACTGCTTAACATTAACTTACATTCCAACGATAGCCACTTCCATATCTGGTCTCTATAGCGGAAAAATTATTATCTACTTTTTTAAATTTTTTTCTGATCCTTTTTACATGACTATCTATTGTTCTGTCTTCAATATCCGTATCTTCTCTATAAGCAATATCCATTAATTGTGATCTTTCTTTAATTATACCCGGTCTTTTCGCAAGTTCTTGAACAATTAAAAACTCTGTTGTTGTAAGTTTATCGGGTAAATGTTTTCCATTCCATTCACATTCAAGTTGGGAAGGATCAAGTTTTAGTTTGCCATGAGTTATAATATTTTTTGTATCTTCAATGCTACTTAGATTTTTTTTTCTTAATTGCACTCTTATTCTTTCAATGAGCACTTTTATTGAAAATCCTCCAGATTTTTTTATAAAATCATCTGCACCTAATTTTAATCCTAGCAGCTCGTCTATTTCGTCATCTTTTGATGTTAAAAAAATTACTGGCAAAGAAGTTTTTTTTCTTAATTTTTTTAGCAATTCTTCGCCATCCATTTTGGGCATTTTTATATCTATAACAGCTAAATCTGGAGGAGTTCTTGCAAGTCCTATTAGAGCGCTCTCTCCATCTAAATAAGTCTGAACTTTGTATCCTTCTTTTTCTAAAGCAATACTGAGGCTGGTCAGGATATTTCTATCGTCATCAATTAATGCAATTGTTTCTTTCATAAATTAATTAAAAATACTAAATTGTTCTTATTAGGGCAATACTTCAAGATTAATGAAGATCCCCCCAATTATTACCAACATTAACATCTACTAGCAACGGTATTGAAAAAGAGTGTAGATCGCTATTTTTCACACTAGACATTTCTTCCTGAATAATCTGAGAGTATTTCATTATGTCATCTTTGTGAACTTCAAATATTAATTCATCATGAATTTGTAATAATATTTTACAGCTTGATTCTTTAATTTCTTCCAATTTTTTATTAACTCTTATCATTGCCATTCTCATTATTTCAGAAGCTGATCCTTGTATAGGAGCATTAATCGCTGCTCTCTCCTGAAAATTTCTTATATTAAAATTCTTATCATTAATTCCTGTTATATGAGTTCTTCTTCCAAAAATATTACTTACATATCCGCTCTTTCTACAAAATTTAATTGTGGATTCCATGTAGTTTTTTATTTCTGGAAATTTTAAAAAATATGAATTTAAAAATTCCTCAGCCTCAAAATTGGAAACGCCAATTTGTTTTGCTAATCCGTACTGTGAAATACCATAAATTATTCCAAAATTTATAGCTTTTGCTTTTCTTCTCATATCTGAATCAACTTTTTTAATATTGGTATTAAAAACCTGACTTGCGGTAAGTGAATGAATATCTTCTTTATTTTTAAATGCTTTTTTTAACTCTTTTACATCTGCTAAATCTGCTAAAATTCGCATTTCAATTTGATTATAATCTGCTGAAATTAACTTACTATTTTTTTCTGCCACAAAAGCTCTTCTAATTTCTTTTCCATCTTCAGATTTTATTGGAATATTTTGTAAGTTTGGATCGCTTGAAGCTAATCTTCCTGTTGAAGTTGCTGCCAGTAAAAATGAGGTGTGAACTCTTCTTGTAATAGGATTTATATGCTCTTGTAAAGAATCTGAGTAAGTATTTTTTAGTTTTGTTACCTGCCTCCAGTCTAAAACTAGTTTTGGCAGTTTGTGTCCTTTAAAAGCAAGATCTTCTAATACCTGTGCACTAGTAGCAAAACTCCCTTTTTTTGTTTTTTTCAATGATGAAATTTTCATTTCATTATACATGACTTCGCCAAGCTGCTTTGTGGAACCAATGTTAAATTCTTTTTTTGTAACTTTGTAAATTTCTTTTTCTAAATTATTAATTTTTTTTTCAAATTTGCTTGAGAGAACTTGAAGAAATTTTTGATCTACTTTAACACCATAAATTTCCATTAATGCTAAAATTTTAATTAGTGGTTTTTCAAAAATCTCATAAATATTAAGCAATTTCTCTAATTTTATATTTTTAGAAAAAATTTTATATAATCTAAAAGTTATATCTGCATCTTCAGCAGCATAATCTTTAGCTATATCAATTTTTACTTCACTAAAATTAATCTGTTTTTTTCCAGTTCCTACAATATCTTTAAAAGCGATTGTTTTATGATCTAGATGAATTTCTGATAGCACATCCATGTTATGTCTATTTTTTCCTGCATCTAAAACATAAGACATAAGCATTGTATCTTCCATTGCATTCATATTTATTCCTTTATGATGAAAAATTATGTAATCGAATTTAATATTTTGACCAATTTTCTTTATACTTTTGTCTTCTAAAATCGGCTTAATTTTTTTAATAACTTTTTTTTCTTCAAGATTTTTGCCTTCAGTATGTCCTATAGGGATGTAGCATGCTTTGCCAATTTCTGTAGAGAAAGAAATGCCTACTAGCTTCGCTTGATGAGGGTCTAAAGAGCTAGTTTCAGTATCAACTGCAATCTCGCCATTTTCTTCGGCTTCGTTCAGCCATTTATCTATATCTTCTTCTTTTTCTATTAACTCATAGTTTTTGTTAGAAATTTTGTGATTTTTTTCTTTTTGATCAAAAACTTTTGTATTACTTGAAAATTCTACTTCTCCATAAGTTGAAATAACAGAGCTCAATAATCTGTTAAATTCCATTTCTCTCAGAAAATTATATAATTTATTTTTATCTATTTCTTTTAGCTCAAATTCTGAAATTTTATTTATTACTGGGACATCTTTTTTAAGAGTAACTAATTTTTTGCTAACAATTGCTTTGTCTTTGTTTTGAATTAAAGTTTCTCTTCTTTTATTTTGTTTTATCTTGTCTGCATTTTTTAATAAATTTTCTAAATTTCCATATTGATTAATTAATTCTGCTGCAGTTTTTACTCCTATTCCAGGAACTCCAGGAACATTATCACTGCTGTCTCCTGCTAAAGCTTGTACATCAACTACTTTATCTGGGTTAACGCCAAATTTATTATTTACATCTTCATTCGAAATAAATTTATTTTTCATTGGATCATAAATTCGAATATTTTTCTTATATAACTGCATTAAATCTTTATCCGATGAAACAATTGTTGCTTTTGCTCCTTCTTTTAAGATCTGCTCTACATAAGTCGCAATAAGATCATCTGCCTCATAATTTATTAATTCAATTGAAGGTAGGTTAAATGCTTTTACTGATTTTCTAATAAATTCAAACTGAGGTATTAAATCATCTGGTGCATCAGATCTGTTTGCTTTGTAGTCAGAATATATTTCATTTCTAAAATTCTTTCTGGCTGAATCAAAAATTACTGCAAAATGAGTTGGCTTATGTTTGTTCTCATTTGATTTAGAGTCTTCTAATAATTTAAATAACATGCTGCAAAATCCACTTACTGCACCAGTGGGCATTCCATCACTTTTTCTAGATAAAGGAGGAAGAGCATAGTAGGCTCTAAATATATATCCTGAACCATCTATAAGATAAAAGTGATCTGTGTTTTTTATTTTATTCATAAAATAATGTTATCTTAATTTATTCTAATGTTATAAATGTATAACGATCGATGAACAAAAAAAATGTTTTATATGTAAAAGATTTAAACAAAACCTACTCAAAGAATAGTTCAAAATCAGTACATGCTATCAAAAATTTAAACTTAGAAGTGAATGAAGGAGAAATATTTGGCCTGCTAGGTCCAAATGGTGCCGGTAAAAGTACCTTTATAAATATTTTGGCTGGTACAACAATAAAAACTTCTGGAGAAGTTAATGTGTGGGGATTTAATTTAGATATAAATCCTAGGCAAGTCAGAGCTTCTATTGGAATTGTTCCTCAAGAAGTAAATGTAGACCCTTTTTTTACTCCATGGAATATTTTAGAGCTCCAAGCAGGAATGTATGGAATTAAAAAAAAAGATAGAATTACAGAAACTATTTTAAAGCTAGTTTCTTTAGACAAACAATCTAAAAGCTATACTAGAGCATTATCTGGCGGAATGAAAAGACGCTTATTGGTTGCAAAAGCATTAGTACACAAACCACCAATAATTATTTTAGACGAACCAACCGCAGGTGTTGATGTAGAATTAAGAAGCAACCTTTGGAACAATTTAAAACAACTTAATAAACAGGGTGTAACAATAATTTTAACTACTCATTATTTAAATGAAGCAGAACAAATGTGTGACCGAATAGGAATATTAAATAAAGGTAGTTTGGTTGCTTTAGATACTACAAAAAATTTATTAAAGAAAATTCAAACTAAAATAGTAACATTTTTTGTTAATCAAAGAGTAAATATTCAAAATAACTCATTAAGCTCAATAAATGTTATAACAAATGAATCTAATCAACTAGTTGTTTCATACGAAAAAAGTAAATTATATATTAGTGATTTGATTCAATACATAAATAAACAAAATATAAAGATAAATGATATTTCTACAGATGATGGAGATTTAGAGGATGTTTTTATAAGATTAACAAAAAACTAGATTAATTATTTAATTAATTATAAAGTAAAGCATGGAATTAACAAAATCTCTTCAAGCTCAAAAAATACTAAAGTATATTATAATCGCTTTTATTGGATCAATTTTGTTAACAATTTCTGCAAAACTACAAACACCTTTTACTTTAGTTCCTGCCACAATGCAGACGTTTGCTGTCTTACTTATTGGTATGGTTTTAGGACCAAGGTTAGCAGCTGCTACTGTAATTTTCTATTTAGCTCAAGGATCAATAGGCTTTCCAGTTTTTGCAAAAGGCGGAGGACTTATGTATTTTGCTGGTCCAACAGGAGGCTATTTGTTAGGATTTATTTTTGCAGCATATTTTTCTGGAATGATAAAAAAAACTAATGATCCAATTATTATTTTTATTTATTTATCACTTTCAATTAGTATTGCCTATATTGTGGGTCTAATTGGTTTGTGGAATTTTATGGGCTTTGATAAAAGCTTCAGTAAAGTTTTTGCAGTTGGTGCAGAACCATTTCTAATTATCGAAATTTATAAAATATTAATACTTTCAGTATTATCCAAACAACTTTTTAAATTAAAAAATCTTATCTAGGAGATCTTTTGGAGAGAATTCTTTGAAGAGTTCTTCTGTGCATTTTAAGTCTTCTTGCTGTTTCTGAAACATTTCTATTACAAAGCTCGAACACACGATGAATATGTTCCCATTTTACTCTATCTGCTGACATTGGATTCTCTGGTGGAGCAGCTTTTTGATTGGGATCTGCCAACAATGCGCTTTCAACATCATCTGCATTAGCTGGTTTTGATAAATAATCTATTGCACCTTGTTTAATAGCAGCAACTGCTGTTGGAATATTTCCATAGCCAGTTAACATTATTATTCTACTTTTTGAGTTAAAATTTTGAATTTCTTTTACAACCTCTAGTCCATTTCCATCACCCAGTCTTAAATCAACAACTGCAAATGCTGGCTTTTCTTTCTTAACACAAGCAATACCCGTTCTTACACCTTCGGCTTGAGAAACTTTAAATCCCTTTTTTTCCATTGCTCTGGCCAATCTTTCTCTAAATGGATTGTCATCATCAACTATGAGTAGAGATTTATTCTCAAATTCATTAATTTTTTTAATATTTTTTATCCCACTCATAAATTCCATATGGCAATTAATAATCTAATTTCAATAGCATTATTTACTTTACTTTAGTGATCATATCCCATAAATGCTGATTTTATGAAATGTGCATAACTGTTATACACGTTTTTTTTGTTAAATTTTTTTTGGGGAAATTATATGCAAAAATTTAAAACAGTTGAGGAATTAATAAATCAACTGAAACCTAGTGAGCCAATATATTGTATAAGAAAAAAATCTATACAATTAGCATCCAAGTTTTTTCAAAATAAATTTCCAGGAAAAATTTTATACGCTGTAAAAACAAATCCTAATCAATTTGTTTTAAAAACAATAATTGAAAGTGGTATTGAAAATTTTGATGTAGCTTCAATTAACGAAATAAAAACTATTAAGGATATTAAGAAATCAGCTAAGTGTGCATATATGCACACTGTAAAAAGCAGAGAAAGTATTAAAGAAGCATATTTCAAATATGGTGTTAAAGCTTATTCATTAGACTCAAAAGATGAATTAATTAAAATTATTGAAAGCACAAATCATGCAAAAGATCTTGAATTATTTGTTAGAGTTTCAGTCTCAAATGAGCATGCTGAAATTGATTTATCTAAAAAATTTGGAGCTATGCCATCAGAAGCGACAGGTTTATTTAGATTAACAAAACAATATGCAAAAAAAATAGGATTAAGTTTTCATGTAGGGTCACAATGTATGCATCCTATATCTTATTCAAAAGGAATTGCTGAAATTGAGAATATAATAAAGCGTACAAAAATAATTCCAGACTTTATTAATGTAGGTGGCGGCTTCCCTACAATTTATCCAGATTTAGTTCCTCAATCTATTCAGAGTTATTTTGAAGAAATTAAAAACTCACTAGCAAATTTAAAATTAGAAAAACTACCTGAAATAATTTGTGAACCGGGCAGAGCAATTGTTGCAGAAAGTGGATCAACAATAGTTAGAGTGAATTTAAGAAAAAAACAAAAACTTCACATAAACGATGGAACTTATGGAACTTTGTTTGACGCAGGATTTCCTAATATTGTTTATCCATCAAAATTAATTACGAATGGAAGAACTATTTCAAAAAAATTAACTGCTTTTGATTTTTATGGCCCAACCTGCGATAGCATGGATTATATGAAAGGACCTTTCATTCTACCAAATAATATTAAAGAAAATGATTACATTGAACTTGGACAACTTGGTGCGTATGGTTTAGCATTTAGAACAGATTTTAATGGACTTTATTCAAACAATATATTTGAGGTGGAAGACAATCCAATAATGACAATGTATAACAAAGAAATTGAAAAACAATTTCTTGTTGCTTAAATGTCGGATAAAAAGAATTTAGGACACAATAGTAAGAAAGATTTTCTTAAATCTCCAGTTGAACACATTGATATAACCTCATTCGATTCAAGAAAAATAATATCATCAATGAAAAAGATGTCTTTTGTTTCTAGGGAAACTGCAAATGCAGCTAATATATTTAACGAAATGATAAAAGATAAAGAATGTACTATTTTTTTAACTTTAGCTGGATCTACTTCTGCTGCTGGATGTATGCATATTTATAGAGATATGATTAAATACAATATGATTGATGCAATTGTTGCTACTGGCGCATCAATTATTGATATGGATTTCTTTGAAGCTCTTGGCTTTAAACATTACCAAGGTTCGCAATTTCAAGATGATACTGAATTAAGAAAAAATTATATTGATAGAATATATGACACTTATATCGATGAAGATGAGCTTCAAATGTGTGATAAAACAATATGCGAAATAGCAGATAAGCTAGAACCAAGAAGTTATACCTCTAGAGAATTTATTAATGAAATTGGAAAATATTTAAAAAATAATGCAAAAAAGAAAGGTTCATTAATTGAGACTGCATACGATAATAATGTTCCTATTTTTTGCCCAGCTTTTACAGATTCGAGTGCTGGATTTGGGCTAGTAATGCACCAAGAAAAAAATCCAAAACAGCATATGACAATAGATTCAATTAGAGAATTTCGCGAACTAACTGAAATTAAGATTAGATCAAAAGAATCTGGATTGTTTATGATTGGAGGAGGTGTTCCAAAAAATTTTATTCAAGATACGGTTATTTGTGCTGAACTACTAGGAAAAGAAGTAAGTATGCATAAATATGCATTACAAATAACTGTTGCTGATTCACGAGATGGGGCGTGCAGTAGTTCAACGCTAAAAGAAGCAAGCTCTTGGGGTAAGGTTGATATAACAAAAGAACAAATGGTTTTTGCTGAGGCAACCAGTGTCCTTCCTTTAATTGCAAGCGACGCTTATCACAATGGTGAGTGGAAAAGTAGAACAAGAAAAAATTTTTCAAAAATATTTGGATAAAAATTGAATTACTTATCAAACAAACAGGGGTTTCTTGGAGTTGATAACAATTTTAAAATTAAAGAAAAAGTTATAATTGTTCCATTTGGTTTAGAAAAAACAGTTAGTTATGGTGGTGGAACAAAAAATGGTCCAAAAGAGATTATTAAAGCTTCACATCAAGTTGAATTATATGACGAAGAACTAAACTGCGAACCCTATAAAAAAATTGGAATTAAAACCCTAAAACCTTTCAAAATAGATAAAAACATAAACAAAGCATTAAATAAGATATCAAGAATAAATGAAAAAATTTTAAATAACAATATTTTTCCTTTAACACTTGGTGGTGAACACTCAATAACACCTGGTTGTATAGCTCCGTTTACAAAAAAATATAAGAAATTATGTTTATTGCACTTTGATGCACATGCTGATTTAAGAGAAAGTTATAATGGAAAAAAATTTTCACATGCCTCAGCAATAAAGAGATGTTTAGATTATAAAAATGTTTCTTTAATTTCTTTTGGTATAAGAAATATATCTAAAAATGAAATACCTTATTTAAAAAAAAATTCCTCTAGAATAAATATTTTTTGGGCAAAAGATAAAAATAAATGGAATTTAAATAAATTTAAAAAAATGATTAAAAATAAAACTGTTTATATAACTTTTGATGTAGATGGATTTGATTCAAGTATTATGCCAGCAACTGGTACCCCAGAACCAGGAGGACTTTTTTGGGATGAAACTTTAGAAATAATAAAGATGGCCGTTAAAAATTCAAATATTGTAGGTGCTGATATAAACGAACTTGCACCAATAAAGGGTTTTAATTCATACAACTTTCTTGTAGCTAAATTAGCTTACAAAATTTTGTCCTATAAATTTTTATATAAATAATTATTAAACAGTTTTAACTGTTCCTAACAATAATCTAAATGGAATTAACATTACTAATGCAACAAAAATTTTAACTGCCAAATCTCCCAAAGATAAAGTAAACCAAGGTATTCCGGTTGCATAAAAAGATATTGAAAAGAATAAAAAAGTATCAACAGTAGAGCCAATTAAAGAAGATGTTAAGGGTGCTACAAACCATTTTTTTTTTCTTAACTGATCAAAAATTTGAACATCTAACA
>CAZABF010000003.1:0-7680 GCA_964483495.1 uncultured Candidatus Pelagibacter sp.
ACCAAATAGTTCTTTCGTTGCACAATTTATTGGAGAAAATAATCAACTAAAAGGAAAAGTGAAATCAATTAATGGAGAAAATTGTACTGTTACTACAGAATCTGGAGATGATATTCACGCTTTAAAAGTAAATGTAAATAATAGTGGCGATGGTTCTTTAGTTTCATTAAGACCGGAGAGAGTTGCTATTAATTCATCAGAAAATTTTGAAAATAATTTTGACGCAAAAGTAAAAGAATTAATATATTTAGGTGATCATATAAGATCCCGTGTAGAAGTTTGTGGAAATGATCAATTTATAGTTAAAATTCCAAATTCTTATAAGGGAGCAAACTTAAAAGAAGGTGCGACAGTCAAACTATCTTGGAAAGCTTTAGATTCTCGGGCTTTAGACCTTAATTAAGCTAATTAATTTAGGCAAAATCAATCAAAAAAACGTTTTGCAGTCTTTAAGTAATTATGTTTTACTTTCGTCTTGAAAACTTAAGTTAAATTTAATTTAAAGGGGAAAATAAATGAGAAAAGCAATCAAAGCGGCTTTTTTTGGTTTAATCTCGATGGCGTTTGTTGGATCTGCAATTGCAGATATAACTTTCGTTTCTTGGGGTGGTGCTTATACAGCCAGCCAACAAAAAGCTTACATAGATACTTGGAGCAAAGGTTCAGGAGTTACTGTTGAAAACTATAATGGTGGTCTTGGAGAAATTAAAGCACAAGTAGAAGCAGGAAATGTAACTTGGGATGTGGTAGACGTACTTCCAGACCAAGCGATCACAGGATGTGATGAAGGTTTATTTGCAAAAGTAGATCAAAGTTCATTTTTAAGTGATTTAGTAGTTCCACCAGTTTCTGACTGTGTTGTTCCACAAATTTTTTGGGCTTACACTGCATTTTATGACAAAGCAGCGTTCCCAGGAAAAAAACCAAGAAACATTAAAGATTTCTTTGATGTTAAAAAGTTTCCTGGAAAAAGAGGAATACATACTTGGGCAAACGCTTTAATCGAAATGGCACTAGTTGCTGATGGAGTTAAAGCAAGCAAAGTATACGATGTAATGAGTACTCCTGAAGGAATAGACAGAGCATTTGCAAAACTAGATACAATTAAAGATCATGTTGTATTCTGGTCAGCAGGTTCTAAGCCACTTGAATTAGTATCAAGCGGTGAAGTTGTTATGTCTTTAGCATACAATGGTAGAATTGGTGCTGCTATTCTTTCTGAAGGTAAAAACTTCGAATACATTTGGGATGCTACTGTTCTTGAACAAGAATATCTTGTAGCAATCAAAGGTGGAAATGAAGCTGAAGCACTTGAGTTCATGGCTCACGCTTCATCTGCAGAATCGAATGCTGAACAAGCTAAGTACATTCCATACGGTCCTATGAGAAAATCTAGTATCGGTATTATCAAAAAAGGTGAACCTTGGTTTGTAAAAGAAGGTGGTAATATTGATATCTTACCTCACATGCCGACTACTCCAAAAGTTCTGAAAAGAGCTGTTGTAGCTGATCCAGTATGGTGGGCTGATAACGGAGCTGAAATACACGAAAGATTTGGTGCTTGGAAAGGTAGCTAATAATTCGTAATATAATTTAAAAAAGGCGAGATTTTTATCTCGCCTTTTTTTTTATTGTATAATAATTTTATTGTATAAAACAATTTTATGAATCAAGCTCAAACATCATCAGGGCCAATATTAACAACCGATGGAGTTCCATTAAAAGTTAGTCTTAAAAAAGCTGAACGTATAAATAAAATCAGAGCATTTCTTTTAGTATCTCCACTTTTGATATTTATATTAGTTACATTTTTGATTCCTATTGGAGACATGTTAGCTCGAAGTATTGATGACAGACAAATCAATACAGTTTTTCCAAAAACTTTTGAGGTTTATAAAAAATGGGACAGACAAGATCTGCCCCCTGAAGAAGTTTATAAAACAATGTTTTTTGAATTAAAAAATAGCGAAGGCTATAGCGTTGGTAAAGCAAGCACTAGAATGAATTATTCTAAATCTGGTTGGAAAAGCTTATTAAAAAAATCTAAAAGAAAATTTAAAAAAATTGAAGAAGGTCCATATAAAGAGAAGATGATTGCATCTGATAAAAAATGGGGAGATCCTGAATATTGGAAAGCTATTGGGCAAATGGTTGATCCAACAACTATGGGATATTATTTAAACGCCGTTGATTTAAAATATGATTCAAGCAAAAATATAGTTCAACAAAAAAAAAATAGACGAATTTATAATAAAACATGGATTAAAACATTTAAGGTAAGTGTTTTAGTTACATTTTTTTGTTTGATTTTGGCATATCCAATTTCTTATTTGCTTGCAACACTGCCTATGAAATATAGCAATCTTTTAATGATATGTGTATTGCTACCTTTTTGGACATCATTACTAGTTCGTACCGTTGCCTGGATGGTTATGTTGCAACAAAAAGGTGTATTTAATAATTTAATGGTTATGGCAGGTCTGATTGCAGATGAGAACCGCTGGCAGCTTATGTACAATCAAACAGCAGTTATAATAGTAATGACACAAATTTTATTACCTTTTATGGTTTTACCTTTGTATAGCGTAATGAAAACCATTTCGCCAACATATATGAGGGCAGCTTTAAACCTTGGAGCTTCTCCACTACATGCATTTTATAAAATTTATATGCCAAATTCGGTTCCAGGTGTTAGTGCAGGGTGTTTGTTAGTATTTATAATTGCGATTGGATACTACATTACACCTGAATTGGTAGGCGGCAAAGATGGACAAATGGTAGGAAACTGGATTGCTTATCATTTAAAAACAACTTTGAATTGGGGACTTTGTGCTGCATTAGGAGCTATACTTTTAGGTGTGATGACCGTTTTGTATTGGGCTTATAATAAAATAGTAGGAATAGAAAATATTAAATTAGGATAATTATGGCTTTACCCGCATACGCAACAACTGGACAAAGAGTAGGATATTATTCTTTTTTAACCTATTGTGGTTTAGTCTTTTTCTTTTTAATTGCGCCAATTTTTATAATTCTTCCATTGTCTTTCAGTGCATCACCATTTTTTGAATTTACTAAAGAATTTATGAATTTTGAACCAGAGGCTTATTCTCTTAGATGGTATAAGCAAATGGTTGGTATTAGTAGTATAGGAGATACAACAGTTGTTACTGATAAATGGATGTTAGGAACTAGAAATAGTTTTTTTGTTGGAACTATTGCTACACTTCTTGCAACTGCACTAGGCACTGTTGCTGCTTTAGGCCTGAGCAGACCACATATGCCATTTAAGCCTGTTCTTATGGCAATATTAATTTCACCAATGATCGTTCCACTAATCATAACTGCAGCAGGAATGTTTTTCTTTTATTCAAAAATTGGGTTAACTCACACCTATCTAGGATTAATTCTTGCACATACTGCTCTTGGAACACCATTTGTTGTAATCACAGTTACAGCTACTTTAACTGGTTTTGATACTAATTTAATTCGAGCTTCGCAAAGTTTAGGAGCAGATACTATGCGAACATTTTTTAAAGTTATTATGCCTCTAATTCTTCCCGGCGTAATATCAGGGGGATTATTTGCATTTATTACTTCTTTTGATGAAGTTGTAATTGTTATGTTTGTTGGTAGCGTTGAACAAATAACTATACCAAAGCAGATGTGGGCAGGACTTCGTCAAGAAACCAGTCCTGTTATTTTATGTATGGCAACATGTTTAGTAGCATTATCAATAGCTCTACTAACAACTGTTGAAATGTTAAGAAGAAGATCTGAAAGACTAAGAGGAATTAAACAAAGATAAATTTTATCATTTTCAGACAGACTATTATAAGTTAAAAATCATTTCATTTATGGAAATAAAAAAAGTTGTAGTAATTGGATCAGGAACAATGGGAAGTGGTATAGCTGCTCATTTATGTAATGCAAATGTTCCTGTGACATTACTAGACTTAACAACAGAAATTTCAGAAAAAGCTAGAGACAGAATACATAAATCTAGACCACCATTGTTAATAGATAAATCAAAAATAAATAATATTAATGTAGGCAATATAAATGATGATTTTGATGTAGTAAAAGATGCCGATTGGATAGTTGAGGCTGTTGTTGAAAGAATAGATATTAAACACAATATTTATGAAAAAATTTTTGAGTCAAGAAAACCAGGGGCAATCGTTTCATCTAATACCTCATCAATACCTATAAAAGTTTTATCTGAAAAATTAAACGATGATCAAAAAAAGGATTTTTGCATTACACACTTCTTTAATCCTGTTCGTTATATGGGTTTGTTAGAAATTGTAAAAAATGAAAATAATGATCTTGATAAAATTAATTCATTAAAAAAATTTTGTGAGATTGAATTAGGCAAAGGCGCAATTATTTGCAATGACACTCCAGGATTTTTAGGAAATAGAGTGGGTGTTTATGCAATGCAAGTTGCTATGACCGAAGCTTTCAAAATGAAACTTTCTATTGAAGAAGCTGACGCGATATTTGGAAGACCAATGGGTATTCCCAAAACAGGTGTTTTTGGATTGTATGATTTAATTGGCATTGATTTAATGGCGGATGTTTTAAAAAGCTTTATTAAAGAACTTCCCCAAACAGACCCATTTCATATAGTTGCTAAAGAGATTCCATTAGTAAAAAAATTAATTGATACAGGCTACACAGGCAAAAAAGGCAAAGGTGGCTTCTATCGAATGAATAAATCAGATAATCAAAAATTTTTAGAGGCAATAAATTTAGTATCTGGCGAGTATTCAAAGGTTAAAAAAATAGATTTAGGAATTGAATCTGTAGATTTAAAAAATTTAATTAAGAGAAAAGACAAATATGGAGAATATGCTTGGTCTGTTATATCTAAAATTATAAAGTATGCTTCTTCTCTTGTACCAGGTATTACTGACAAATTTAACGATATAGATGAAGCTATGCGACTTGGTTTTAATTGGGCAATGGGACCATTTGAAATGTTAAAAGAAATAGGTGTAGAGAATTTCTTTAATCGTGTTGATGAATACAAAAATAATAATTTTTTAATAAATCTTTCAAATTCAAAAAATGAAAATTTTTATGGTGAACGTCAACTTTATACAGAAATTGAAACTTTAGGAAAAATTAAACCAAAAGCTATCAAGTTAGATAAAAATAAGTCTGCTGAAATTTATAGGTTTAATGATTTTAATATTGTTGAATTTACAACAAAAGCTAACGCACTTGATTATGACTCAATGGATAGTTTAAAAAATGCGACTGATAAACCACTAATTATAATAAATGAAAGTATGCAATTTTCAGCCGGAGTAAATTTGACTTATACTATGAATTTTGCTGACAAAGGAGATTTTAAATCTATAGAAAAATTTCTTAAACACTTTCAAGAAACATGTAGCCACTTAAAATATTCTAAATACCCAGTTGTATCAGCTCCATCAGGACTAACACTTGGAGGAGGTTTTGAGATTTTAGTTCAAAGTAATTTTGTAACCTCACATACCAACATAGTAATTGGGTTGGTAGAAACAATAGTAGGCTTAGTTCCAGCAGGAGGCGGATGTAAAGAAATGTTATGGAGATGGTCTCAGACAGAAGAAGCAAAAAATGATCCAGATTATGCACCATTAAAAGTTTTTGATATTATAGGATATGCAAAAACTGCTACTTCACCGGTAGAAGCGGAAGTTTTAAAATATTTAATGCCAAAAGATAAAAAAATTATGAACAGAAACAGTTTGCTATCTGTATCTAAAAAAATATTGCAAGATAATATAAATTTTAAAATACCAGAAGAGTGTAAATTTAATTTATCAGGAAATTCTCTTAAAGAAAAAATGATTAAAATTTTAGAAAAACTTTATAATGAAAATGTAATAATGGATCATGGAATGGAAGTTGGAAAAGAACTGGCAAATGTTTTAAGCGGTGGCGATACAACAATAAACAAGACACTCTCTGAAGATGACTTGTATAAACTAGAATTAGAATCTTTTATGAGATTGATGGAAAATAAAAAAACACAAGACAGAATTAAACATACGTTAGCTACTGGTAAACCTTTGGTAAATTAAAATGACAAACTTGTCTGCTCAGCAGATAAAATATTACAATGAAAAAGGTTATATTGCTCCAATTGATGTTCTATCAAATCAAGAAGCCAGTGAAATTAGAAAAGAAATAGAAACTATCGAAAAAAAATGGCCAGATGCTTTAGCAGGACCCGGACGTAATTATGTGCATTTAATTTCTCCAGTTTTCAACAAGTTATGTCTTAACAAAAAAATATTAGACGCAGTTGAAAGTATTATTGGTAAAAACATTCTTATTTGTGGAACAACACTTTTTATAAAAAATCCAAACGAAAAAGGATTTGTAAGCTTTCATCAGGATGCAAAATATATTGGTCTAGAACCTCATAATTGGGTAACTGCGTGGATTGCAATAACAGATGCAAATGAAGAAAATGGATGTATGCAAATGTGGCCAAGATCACATAAAAAAAATTTAATTCATCATACAGAAAAATTTGATGAAAATAATCTGCTCACAAGAGGACAGACCATTGAAAATGTACCTTCAGAGGAAATAGAACATGTAGTTTTAGAGACAGGACAAATGTCGTTACATCATCCAACTGTAATACATGGCTCAGGTTTAAATAAAAGCAATGATAGAAGGATAGGTTTTGTGGTTCAAAGCTATATTGGAAGCAATGTAAATCAAGTCCTTGGAAAAATGTTTGTTCAAAAAGCAAGAGGAAAAGATACGTACAAATTTCATAAGTATTCTGATATTCCTCAAGCACTTATGACCGAAGAGAATATATTGTCTTGGAATAAGGCAAACAACGAATTGTCAAAAATTTTTTATAGTGGAGCAAAGAAAAAAGGAAAATATTAGTATTATGAACTGTTCAATTTCATATATTTATTATTGTCCTGTTAAAACTTTGTCATTTCAAAGTATTGAAACTTGCAATGTTAAAAAAGATTTGGGAATGATTAATGATAGAATATTTGCATTTTCAAGAGGTGTTGATTTGGAAAAAGCAAAGTCTATGGAAAAAAATCCAAATGAAAGAAAATTAAACAATTTATTAACTTTAAAAAATTCACCAGTATTAAACAAATATAACTTTACCTATAATAAAAGTAAACTTTCTCTAAATTTCAAAGAAAAAGAATTAATTTCAATACCCACAGAAATCCATGAACAGAGGATTCAACTTTCTGAAAAATTAACTGAATTAGAAAATTCGTTAGTGAAACCTATTTTTCTTCTAAAAAATACTGAATTTCCATTTTTTGATACTTCACATTCAAACAATATTTTTAATTCTATGTCTTTAATAAATCTAAATAGCGTTAAAAATTTTGAAAAAAAAATTAATGAGAAAATTGAATTTCAAAGATTTAGAGGTAATTTTTATATTGATGGTATAGATGCACTGGAAGAACGTAACTGGATAGGAAAAATTATTAAAATTAATAACCTATCTTTTAAAGTTGAAAAAAATATTCCCAGATGTGTAGCAATAAATTTAAAACCAAAAACTGATGATAATAATTTAAATTTACTCCACTCACTTAAAAAAGCATATAACAATTTTGATATGGGAATATATTTAAAAGCTTTAGAAGATGGAAAAATTAATGTTGGTGACAGTGTCCA
>CAZABF010000003.1:7780-28222 GCA_964483495.1 uncultured Candidatus Pelagibacter sp.
GAATATATTTAAAAGCTTTAGAAGATGGAAAAATTAATGTTGGTGACAGTGTCCAGCTATCTCAGTAAAATTTACCGTCCTTGACTGTATTTTTCCAAATGTAGGGCTTTCGTAAACAAAAAAGTTATGATTAAATAACCGTACTTTGAAAAAAAATAATAAAACTATACAACCTGTTAGCGGAATGAAAGTTCCTAGATTTGCGGGACCTTCAACCTTTGCAAGGTTACCTGAATTACGAGATGTAGAAAAATGTGATGTAGCAATTGTGGGAATTCCCTTTGATGCAGGAACAAGTTATAGACCTGGTGCAAGATTTGGACCACAGAGTATAAGGCAAGCCTCAAGACACTTAAGAACTAATTATCATCCAAACTATGACAGCGAACCATTTGTTGAACAGCAAGTAGCTGATGCAGGCGACATAACATGTAATCCATTTAATATTGAAGAAGCTATAAAACAAGTAGAAGTGGGAGCTACTGATTTGTTAAATAAAGTAGGAGGAATAATTAGCATGGGAGGGGATCACACGATTGCTTTTCCTCTACTAAAAGCAGTAAATAAAATTAATAATGGACCTGTAGCTCTTGTTCATTTTGATGCGCATCTAGATACTTGGGATACATATTTTGGCGCACCTTTTACTCATGGAACGCCTTTTAGAAGAGCAAGAGAGGAAAATTTATTTTTAGATGATGCCTCAATGCACGTTGGTATAAGAGGACCTTTATATAGTAGAGATGATCTTAAAAATGACGAAAGTTTTGGATTTAAAATAATTCACTGTGACGAGTTTCAAACTCAAGGGACTGATAAAATTGCAGAAAGAATAAGAAATAGAGTGGGAAATAACCCATTGTATTTATCAATTGATATAGATGTATTAGATCCTGCTTTTGCTCCCGGAACCGGAACACCAGAGATTGCAGGCATGACTACGAGAGAAATGGTAAATGTTTTAAGAGGTCTCTCAGGTTTAAATTTAATTTCCGCCGATGTCGTAGAAGTATCTCCAGCATACGATCATGCTGAAGTTACATCTTTAGCAGCCGCAACAATAGTTTATGAGCTAACAAATCTGTTTGCAAAAAAACAACAATAGTTTATTTGTTCTGTATGCTTGAAAAGAAAAATTTTTATATCAATGGCAAATGGGTGGCTCCAATAAATCAAAAACAAATAGAGGTTATAGACCCATCAACTGAAAAAAATTGTGCTGTAATTTCGCTAGGAGGTAAAGAGGATATTCATGCAGCGGTTATGGCTGCTAAAGAAGCATTTGTTTCGTGGGGATTTACCACTAAAGAAGAGAGAATAAAATTATTAGAAAAACTTTATGAAATTTATAAAAAAAGATGGAATGATATTTCTGATGCCATTACTTTAGAAATGGGAGCTCCTAAAGATTTTTCTTCTAAACTTCAAACAGGAACAGGAGCAAGCCACATTAAATCATTTATTAGATATTTACAAAATTTTGAATTTGAAAAACCTTTAGGAGATCATGCTCCAAATCAAAGAATATTATATGAACCAAAAGGAGTTTGTGCATTAATTACACCTTGGAACTGGCCTATGAATCAAGTTTGTCTTAAGGTGATACCTGCAATTGCAGCAGGATGCACAATGATATTAAAACCATCTGAACTAGCGCCGCTATCTTCCATGATACTTGCTGAAATGATTGATGAAGCTAAATTTCCTTCTGGAGTTTTTAATTTGGTTAATGGAGATGGAGCTATAACAGGAGATGCACTAACAAGTCACCCTGATGTAAATATGATTTCTTTTACAGGATCCACTAGGGCAGGTGCCTTAATTTCAAAAAATGCAGCTCAAGATTTTAAAAGAATTAGTTTAGAACTTGGAGGAAAAGGCGCTAACATTATTTTTAAAGATGCAGACCCAGAAGCAATAGAAAGAGGTGCTTTAAGATGTTTTAGAAATTCTGGTCAATCATGTAATGCACCTACAAGAATGCTTGTTGAAAAATCAATGTACAATGAAGCTGTTGAAAGACTTAAAAAATATGCGAATGAGTTTAAAGTTGATGACCCAAATAAAGAAGGAGACCATATAGGGCCTGTAATTTCTGAAGCTCAATTTAATAAAATTCAAAATTTAATTCAAAAAGGAATTGATGAAGGTGCAAAATTAGTAGCAGGCGGCCCTGGAAAACCAAGCGGATTAGACAAAGGTTATTATGTTAAACCAACAGTGTTTGCAGATGTAAAGAATGATATGGAAATTGCAAAAACTGAAATTTTTGGTCCAGTATTGTCAGTAATTCCTTTCGAATCCGAAGAGGAAGCTATTTCAATTGCTAACGATACTCCTTACGGTCTTACAAATTATATCCAAACAAAAGACCCTGAAAAAGTAAAAAGAGTTGCAAGAAAATTAAGATCAGGAATGGTTGATGTTAATGGAGCGGGTATAGCTGTAGATGCTCCTTTTGGTGGATACAAACATTCTGGTATTGGCAGAGAAGCTGGACAAGAAGGTTTGACAGAATTTTTAGAAGTCAAATCCGTAGGCGGCTGGAATTAATATTTTAGAGTAATATTTTCTTTATCTAAGTTTTCAATAACCAAATTATCACCAGACCCTTTTCTATCAACCACAAGAAAATTCATGTCTTCAGTAGATATCAATGGAAAATGCCAAGTTCCAGGATTGTAATTTATTCCTATACCGGGCGGAATTATAAAAGCTTCAATTTTATTTAAATTTAGTTTTTCTTCTTCAGGCGCAACAAATGCTAAAAAGGTGGTTTCTTTCATTGGTATGAATGCTTGACTTCCTAAAGGGTGTTTTTCCATCATATCAATTTTCATTGGAAAATTTCTTTTTAAAGCAGAAAAAATGCTAATTGTAGTTTCACCATTATCATTAGAGGTATTTAGATTGGCTATACCATCATATCTTTTAGCGTATCCATTATTTATTTCCAAAGGTTTTATATCTTTTGTTGAAATCACATCTCCATATTTTGAAAAATTTTCCTTAGTTATTGGTATTGGTTTTATTGTTTTTTCAGTCATTCTGCTTTTCCAAAGGCTCTTATTCTAGAAATTCCACCATCTGGGAAAATATTAATTCTAATATAATTTACTTTTTTATTTTTCATTATTTTATTATTAAAGTTATGTTTTTTGTGTGCATAAAGTTTAATTTTATTTAGAAGATAAGCCCATCTTTTTGACTTATTAACAATATTTTTTTCAGAAATTTTATTTGGAATATAGGCTGCTTGCACAGAGCATTTATCTGGATAGTTTCCTTTAAAATGATGTGTGTCTAATTGAATTTTTTTAATTTTTCCTGGTGATGAACATTTTATTATTATCCAGTCAAAATTTTTTCCTCTACTTCTTCTAGTTTCCCAGCCATCACCCATATTTTTCCCAATACCTGGGGCAAGTATATTTTCTGCTCTTCCAAAATGCTCATTGTTACAAGCAATAGGCACCGCTCCATTTACAACCGATGTAAGATTTTGAATTTTATTTTGAATTTTATTTTTGATTTTCATTGAACCGTATACTCTTAATCTTGCTACTCCTCCATCAGGAAAAATATTTAACTTTATGTGAGTAAAATAATTTTTATTTTTTACATTAAAAAAATGATGACTATTTGCTTTAGTTTGACTTTTTTTAATAATTGATATCCATTTAGTTTTTTTATCAGGTATTTTTTTTTTACTAATGCAAGCTAGCAATGAAATTTGATCTGGGTGATTTCCAGAAAAATAAGAAGTATCAACATCAACTTTTTTTATTAATCCAGGTTTTCCAAATTTTAAAATTAAAAAATCGTGGCCTTTTGTTCTTTTTCTTCTAGTTTCCCATCCATCCATCCATTTACCGTGTTTATCAAATACTCCTTCTTTAAATACGGGAGGCCAAGGATTAATAATTCTTTTAGCAGGCGCAAAGAATTCATCAGTTTTATAAACTATTTTAGAACCTAATCTTGATTGAGCTAAATCAATTAATCCATTTAAGTAAATAATATTATTTTTTTTCATTGTAACTATTTATTTGAGTAATTTTTTATCCAGTGTTTTGCTATATCAACTCTTTTGCAAATCCATACGTCATCAAATTTTAGAACATAATCAATAAATTTTTTAAGAGCTTGAAATCTTCCAGGTCTTCCTATTAACCTACAATGCAACCCAACGGACATCATTTTTGGGTTAGTTTTTCCTTCATCATAAAGAGCATCAAAACTATCTTTTAAGTATGTGTAAAATTGATCTCCGCTGTTAAATCCTTGATTTGTAGCAAATCTCATGTCGTTATTGTCTAAAGTATAAGGAATAATTAATTGTTTTTTATTTTTTTTATATTCCCAGTACGGCAAATCATCACTGTATGAGTCGCTGTCATATAAAAATCCACCATCTTCAAAAACTAGATCTCTTGTATTAGTACTGCATCTTCCTGTGTACCAACCCAAAGGTCTTTCACCAAAAATTTTTTTTATCGTTTTAATTGCCAATTTCATATCTTTTTTTTCAACACTTTTCTTTACATTTTGGTAATCAATCCATCTCCATCCATGGCAGGCAATTTCATAATTTCCATTTTTTATTGCATTGCAAACTTCAGGATTTCTTTCCAATGCCATTGCTACTCCAAAAATTGTCACAGGTATTTTTTTTTCTTGAAACAATTTATGAATTCTCCAAAAACCCCTTCTTGATCCATATTCATACATTGACTCCATATTTATATGCCTATCTTTAATTGCTTTAGCACCTATAATTTCAGACAAGAAAGTCTCAGAGTTTTTATCTCCATGCAAAATATTATTTTCTGCACCCTCTTCATAATTAAGAACGATTTGTAAAGCTAGCTTTGCATTATTAGGCCAAGTAACTCTTGGCTCTTTTGAACCATAACCAATCATGTCTCTTGGATATTTTTTTGACATCAAGAACTATAAAATAAAATTATAAACTTAACAATTTATTATTTATAAACAGATTTATTTTTAACACCATTTAAGAAACTTAAGCATTTATTAATTTCTTCTAATTTGATGAATTCATCTATCTTATGAGCTTGCTCTATTGATCCAGGACCACATACTGCAGTACTTATTCCAATTTCTTGAAACAGACCAGCTTCTGTTCCAAAAGAAACTACTTCTCTTGAATTATCACCTGTTATACTTGAAACAAATTCACACGCTTCAGATTTTTCATTTCGATTAAATCCAATTATTTCTCCAATTATTTTTTTAGAAATTTTAGAATCTGGAAAAACTTTTTTCATACTTGGTAAAAGTGTTTCGTTGACATACCTATCTAACTCTGAGTTTAAAAAAACAGCATCATTTTTAACAACAGGTCTTGTTTCCCATTTTACATGACACTTATCTGAAATTACATTGTGAGCAATACCCCCAAATATTCCTCCAACAGAAAGAGTTGAGTAAGGTGGTTCAAAAATAGAATTTTTTGGTTCTCTATCTTTAAGTTTTTCTCTTAGCTCAATAAGTTTATTAACATATCTAGCCGCGTACTCGACAGCACTAACACCTTTATGTGGTTGAGAACTATGACCAGCCAAACCTTCAAAATAAGTTGTATATTCATAAGCACCTTTATGAGCATCAATAATTTTCATATTTGTTGGCTCACCAACTATACATATGCCTTTGTTAAATCCTCTTTTTTTTAGTTCATCAATTAATAGAGGGGCGCCTATACATGCTGTTTCTTCATCAAAAGTGAATGAAAAATTAATATCTCTATCCAAATTTGATTTAGAGAAAACTGGTGCAAAAGCCAGAACACATGCAATAAAACCTTTCATATCGCACGAGCCTCTACCGTATAGCTTATCATCTTTGATGGTAGCTTTAAATGGATCAGATGACCATCCTTTTGAAACAGGCACAACATCAGTATGGCCTGAAAAAATTATTGGCACTTTATCATTAGGTTTTTTTGCCTTTAAAGTTGCAAAAAGATTTACTCTTTTTTTATCCTCATCAAAAGTTTTAAAGGAAGTTGCACCAAGCTTTTTTAAAATATCATCACAATAATTAATTAAAGAATTATTATCTTCACCCGAAACTGTTTTAAAGGCTATTAAATCTGACAGTATTTCAATAGAATTTTTATACAAAGTTTCTAAATTATTTCCTGTACTCATATTTAATATCAATTATATATTAAAATCATGAAAGAACAAATAACCTACGATATATTTGACAAAGTAGACATAAGACTTGGAACTGTAATATCTGTAAAAAAAAATGAAAAAGCTAGAAAACCTTCTCTAGTGATTGAAGCAGATTTTGGAAAAGAAATTGGAATCAAACAATCTTCTGCCCAAATTACACATTATTATGATGAAGAAAATTTAAAAGGAAAACAAGTTATAGGTGTTTGTAACTTTCCTGAAAAGAATATTGCGGGACTCAAATCACAATTTCTTGTTCTGGGAGCAATTGAAGAAGATGGAAAAGTAGTTTTGCTTCATCCATCTCAGCCAGCAAAGAACGGTCTAAAAATTGCTTAAGAAACTATGCATCCAGAAATAATTTCAATTTGTCTTTTTTGGTTTGTAACTGCATTTACACCTGGGCCAAATAATATTGTTGCATCTTACTCTGGTTTTAATTTTGGTGTAACAAAAACAATACCACATATACTTGGAGTTACTTTAGGTTTTACAGCATTAATTATATCTTTAACAGTTGGTTTAATAAATATTTTTAAATTATATCCATTAATTCAAGAAATATTAAAATATTTAGGAACATTGTTTCTTTTGTATTTAGCCTTTAAAATTTCATTTTCTAATTCTGGCGATAATTCTAATTCTGAAAATCCAGTTAAGTTTATTGAAACTTTTTTTTTTCAATTTTTAAATCCAAAAGGAGTTATTGTTGGCATTATTGTGGTTTCAACCTATGTTGAGTTAGGGGCAAACTACTTAAATTATTCAATACAAGTAGTTATTTTAGCCTTACTTTTTGCACTAACTAGCATTACTACATGGACGTTAGTAGGCAAATTTTTAAGGAAATTTGCGACAAATGAGAAATTTATTAAATACTTTAATTATGTTATGTCACTACTTCTTTTATTAAGCATAATTACATTTTACTTATAAATATTATGAAGCCAGGAAGCAAAAATTCTTATAGATCATTAAAATCTATAAATATAAACGGAAAAGATTATAAATATTATTCTTTAGCAGAGGCTGAAAAAAATGGTCTAACAGGTATTTCAAATTTACCAAAATCATTAAAAGTTTTACTAGAAAACCTACTTAGATATGAAGATGATTTGTCAGTTACAAAAGATCAAATAGAATCAGTTAAAAACTGGTTAAAAGAAAAAAAATCAAATACCGAAATTGCTTATAGACCAGCAAGAGTTTTACTACAGGACTATACCGGGATACCGGCAGTTGCAGACCTAGCAGCAATGAGAGAGGCAGTTAAAGAAAAAAATAAAGACCCAAATACTATTAATCCTCTTTCTTCTGTTGATTTAGTTATAGACCATTCGGTACAAGTTGATCAATCTGCAAAACCTGATTCATTCCAGAAAAATGTTGATATAGAATTTAAAAGAAATGGAGAAAGATATTCTTTTTTAAAATGGGGGCAACAAGCTTTTAATAATTTTAGAATTGTTCCACCAGGTACCGGTATATGTCATCAGGTAAATTTAGAGTATCTATCAAAAGTTGTTTGGTCTGAAAAATATAAAGAAGACGAATATTTATTTCCAGATACTTTGGTCGGAACTGACAGCCATACAACAATGGTAAACGGGTTATCTGTTCTTGGATGGGGAGTTGGCGGAATAGAAGCAGAAGCCGGAATGCTTGGACAACCAATTTCAATGTTAATTCCCGAAGTAATAGGTTTTGAACTAAAAAATAAAATGCCTGAAGGTACTACAGCTACTGATTTAGTTTTGACAGTTGTAAAAATTTTAAGAGACAAAGGTGTTGTTGGAAAATTTGTTGAATTTTATGGAGATGGATTAAAAAATTTAACACTTGCTGATAGAGCTACTATTGCAAATATGGCCCCAGAATATGGTGCTACTTGTGGCTTTTTTCCAATTGATGATGAGACTTTAAAATATTTAAGATTTTCGGGAAGAGACGAGCATACAGTTGTTACTGTAGAAAAATATGCAAAAGAACAAGGATTATGGGCAAGCGACAATATTCAATTTACTGATAACGTTTCACTAGACATATCTTCACTTGTTCCAACAATATCCGGACCAAAAAGACCTCAAGATAAAGTTTTATTGAATGAAGCATCATCTGGATTTAAAAAAGTATTTGAAAATACTACAAAAAGAAAAGAAAAACATATTTCAAAAGTTAATGGAACTGATTTTGAAATTAAAGATGGCTCTATATTAATTGCTGCAATAACATCATGCACAAATACATCTAACCCAAATGTTTTAATTGGAGCAGGCTTATTGGCAAAAAAAGCAGTAGAATTAGGATTAAAAACAAAACCTTGGGTAAAGACTTCATTAGCTCCAGGATCACAAGTAGTAACTGATTATTTGGAAAGAGCTGGTCTAAATAAATATTTGGACAAATTGGGATTTAATTTAGTTGGTTACGGATGTACAACATGTATTGGAAATTCAGGTCCTTTACTCGAGAATATTGTAGAAGCAATTGAAAAAGAAAATATATATGCTGTATCAGTTTTGTCAGGAAATAGAAATTTTGAAGGACGTATATCTCCGCACATAAAAGCAAACTATCTAGCTTCACCACCACTTGTTGTTGCTTATGCTCTAGCTGGTCATATGGAAGTAAATTTATACAAAGATCCTTTAGGAAAAGATAAGAATAACAAAGATATTTTTTTAAAAGATATATGGCCTTCAAACAAGGAAATTGAAGATACTTTAAGTGAAGCATTAAATACAAAAATGTTTGTTAAAAGATATTTAAATGTTTCAGAAGGGCCAATTCAATGGCAAAAAATCAAAACTGAAAAAAGTAGTATTTATAATTGGGACGAAGGATCAACATATGTAAAAAAACCACCTTTCTTTGATAATCTGCCAGATGAAGCAGAGGGATTTAAAAAAATAAAAGATGCAAGACCATTGTTAATTTTAGGAGATATGGTCACAACAGACCACATTTCTCCAGCAGGATCTATCCAAAAAGAAAGTCCTACTGGAGAATATTTTATGGAGCATCAAATTTTACCAAAAGATTACAATTCTTATGGATCAAGAAGAGGAAATCACGAAGTTATGATGCGAGGAACATTTGCCAATATAAGAATTAGAAACGAGATAGCCCCGGGCACTGAAGGAGGTTTTACAAAGCTGTTTCCTGAAGGAAAAGTTATGCCAGTTTACGATGCTGTTGTAGAATATAAAAAAAGAGGCACAGATTTAGTCGTCATAGGCGGTAAAGAATATGGAACCGGTTCATCTAGAGATTGGGCAGCAAAAGGCACTAAATTATTAGGAATTAAAGCAGTTATAGCTGAAAGTTTTGAAAGAATTCATAGATCTAATCTTATTGGAATGGGAATATTGCCTTTACAATTCGTAGATGGAATGAATAGATCAAATTTAAATTTAAATGGGTCTGAGTTAATCAGTGTATTAAATATTGAAAATGGTATTTTGCCAGCAGACAAAGTAACCATAGAAATAAAATATTTGTCAGGAGACATAAAAAAGGTAAACACATTGTGCAGAATTGATACAAAAAATGAGCTAGAATATTATAAAAATGGTGGAATTTTACAATATGTTTTAAGAAATATGATTTAATATGGATGAAGATATATCAATAATTGATTCTAAAACTAGAAATGAAAAAATAAAAATTTTTTTTATTAATAATAAAAAATATTTAATTGCAATTTTATCATCAATTATATTAATTATTTTTGCTTATTTTTCTTACGGAGAAATACAAGATAGAAAAACAAAAAAGCTAGCAGAAAAATATAACAATATTTCTATTAAATTTAGCACTTCAAATAAAACAGATGTTAAAAATGAATTAATTGAAATAATTAACGAAAAAAATTCAACTTATTCACCTTTAGCTTTATATTTTATCATAGATAATGAAATTCAATCATCAAACGAAGAAATTAATATATTTTTTGATATTATAATTAATGAAGTTAACCTTGATAAAGAAATAAAAAATTTAATTATTTATAAAAAAGCCTTGTTTAATGCAAACTTCGAGACTGAAAATAATTTAATTAAAATTTTAAATCCTATTATTAATTCTGATAGTGTTTGGAAGTCTCATGCCTTATATCTGTTGGCAGAGTATTTTTTTGATAAAAATCAGAAACAAAAAGCTAAGGAATTTTATAATCAGATTTTAAATTATAAAAAAAGTAATGAGAATATATTAAAAGAGACTCGCAAAAGACTAAGTAGAGATTTCAGTGAATAAAATATTAAATTTATTTATTTTATTTTTATTTATTTTAAATTGTTCGTTAGATACAAAAACTGGTTTATGGTCTCAATCAAAAAAACTGAGTTCAGAAAATGAAAACGTTGAAAAAAAATTATTTGATGATACTGAAATTTATGAAAAAGAATTTAATACAGAATTAAAAATAAGATTAAAAAATAATTTCAAAAAAAATAGTTTTGTAAACAATCTTTTAAATAATAATGGCATTGTCCAATTTAATGGAAAGTTATCAAAAATTTCCAAATATAGATTTTCAAAAATTAGTCAATTCGATTACTACCAGCCAGAATTATTAATTACAAAAAAAAATAGTTTAATTTTTTTTGATGAAAAAGGAACAATTTTAAATTTTTCAGATAATAATAAATTAATATGGAAAAATAATATTTATTCAAAAACTGAAAAAAAACATAATCCAATATTATATTTTGCCTCTAATGATCAAATCTTAGTAGTTGCAGATAGTATAGCCAAATATTACGCAATAAATCTTAATAATGGAAAGTTACTTTGGTCAAAAAATAATTCAGCTCCATTTAACTCCCAAGTTAAAATATTTAAAAATAAGTTTTTTGCTATAGATTTTGAAAATATTTTAAGATGTTACTCAATAAAGGATGGAAAAGAAATTTGGAGCTACAAATCAGAAAAATCTTTTATTAAATCACAACAAAAGCTTTCATTTATAATTAATGACAATAAATTAGTTTTTATTAATACATTAGGTGATTTAAGCTCAATCGATATTGAAACAGGAAATCTAGTATGGCAAACTCCGACACAAAGTAGCGCTATATATGAAAATTATTTTTCTCTTAAAAACTCAGATTTAATTGTAGAAAATAAAACAATATATTTTTCAAATAACAAAAATGAGTTTTTTGCAATTGATGAAAGAAATGGTGTAATTAAATGGAAACAGAGTTTAAATTCAAATTTAAGACCCACTTTTGCTGATGGATTAGTTTTTACTGTTACAATAGAAGGTTATCTCGTAGCAATTGATTCAAGAAATGGAAATATTGTTAGGATGACAAATGTCTTAAATATAATCAAAAATTATAAGAAAAAAAATATTAAACCCGAAGGATTTATTATTGCTGAAGATAAAATATATTTGAGTTTAAATAATGGAAGATTGATAATCATTGAAACTTTAAATGGAAAATCTATAGATATAAAAAAGATTGATAATGAAAAAATTTCTAGACCTTATATTTTAAACAACAATATGTTTATTGTTAGAGATAATGCTATTATAAAATTAAATTAATAATGTTACTTAAAATTCTTTCAGCATTAGGAAGAAAAAAAAATGTATTAGACAGAGGTCCTTCACATCCAAAATTTAATGAAGCAAAACCATGGCTAAATAGATATTATGTTTTATTTAGATATCGCCCAAAATGGTTTCCATTTAATATTATAATTCACGAAATGCTCGATGATGATCATGGAGAAGGAGTGCACAATCATCTGTGTCCATATATTACTATAATAATCAAAGGAGGATATTGGGAAACAACAAAAACAGGAAAGCATTGGAGAGCACCTGGCTATATTGGTTTTAGATCTGCAAATAATTTTCATAGAGTTGATTTAGAACCAGAAACTAAACCTATGACTATATTTATTCCAGGTCCTTTTGGATTGAGAAAAGATCCTAGATCTGAATATGGAATTGATTTTAAAAATAAAACTAAATGAAAGGGATGTAAGCCCATAAATCTAAATTAATTAATTTTTTTTTATATATTTTTTTCATTATTTTTTGAATTTATGTGATTCTATTCTGCTAGCAATTTTTGATATAATTCTTCATCTGCATCGCCTTCACAACCAAATAACAGTACACATGAGTCTTCATTTAGATTAATTGTTTCTCTTGTTTTAGGATTATTGATTAATCCAACTAAACTAGCTATCCCTGGGGTAGAGCATTCTCCACCTATAATTTTTTCATCGCTAAATTGATTATTTGCCAGATATTTGATAGTTTTTGAGATGTAGTCGTCTGAAATTGTTACACAATAATGTATTGAATTTTTTAATATTTCCCAAGGAACCAAGGATACTTCTCCGCATGACATTCCTCCCATTATACTTTCTTTATCAATAGAAATTTTTTCTATTTTACCTTTTTTAATACTTTCTAAAACACATGCTGCGCTATCTGGTTCTACTATTATAATTTGAGGAATATAATCTAAATATCTAACAATACCCGCAACCATTGCGGCAGCCATACCACCAACTCCAGCCTGCAATATAACATGAGAAATTTTTTCATTTTTAATTTGTTCAGAAATTTCTTTCATCATTACTGAATATCCAGCCATTGTTAATTTTGGAACCAATTTATAATCTTCCCAAGCAACATCTTGCACTATTTGCCAATTATTTTGATTAGATTGTTTGATGCATTCATTTAAGGAATCTTCATAATTTCCTTTAACTCTAATTACATCAGCACCAAAATTTCTCATAACTTCAGCTCGAGACTCACTTACAAATTCACTAATAAAAATTTTGCATTCCAAACCATTTTTTTGCGACCCCCATGCAACAGACCTCCCATGATTGCCTGCTGTGGCTGCAGATATAACCTTTTTATCATTTCCCTTAATTATTTTTTCAACTGCATAAGCACCACCTAATGCCTTAAATGATTTTAAATGAAATCTTTTTGATTCATCTTTATAGAAAATTTTATTAAGTTTTAATTTTTCATTTAATTTATTTAATGAAATTAGTGGTGTAGATGCATAGTTGTTCCAACTTGATATTGTTTTATAAGCTTCATCAATATCTTCAGAAGAAAGTATTTTTAAAATTTCTTTTTTGTTAAAATTATTATTTTTATTTATTAAAAAATTTGAGTATTTCCATTGCGAAACTTCAGATGTTGATGACATTTTTTAACAATCCAAAGTATTATTTTTTTCCCACTTTGTGACAGGACTTTTTTTATCAAACGTATCGTTTTGATCAAAATCTTCTATTTCTTTTCTTTTTAATTTTAAATAACTATTAATTACATCATCACCAAATGCCTCTCTTAAATTTTTGTTTTCATCTAATTCATCTAGGGATTCTTCAATGTCATTTGGTAATTTTTCTAAATTAGGATAATTTTTATAATCAGTATACATGTTGCATGCCAATGCTTCACCAGGATCAGTTTTGTTGTTTAATCCAAACAATCCTGCAGCTATAACTCCTGCTTGTAAAAGGTATGGATTTGCAGATCCATCCATTAATCTTAGTTCAAATCTTCCAGCATCTGGAATCCTAATCATGTGAGTTCTATTATTACCAGTGTAAGAAATGCTGCTTGGCGACCAAGATGCACCAGATTTAGTTGCTGGAGCATTTATTCTTCTGTAACTGTTTATTGTAGGATTAAATAAAGAAGATAAAGATCTTGCATTTTTTAACAAACCACCAACAAAATGATATGCAGTTTTACTCAATCCGTATCTGTCGCCTTCATCTAAAAATTTATTTTTCTTTCCATTCCAAAGTGATACGTGAGCATGGCAACCATTGCCTGTTAAATTTTCAAATGGTTTAGGCATAAACGTTGCTCTTAACCCATGTTTTTCAGCTAGGCTTTTAACCATAAATTTAAAGAAAACATGCCTATCTGCTGTGATCAAACAATTATCGTAATCCCAATTCATTTCAAATTGTCCATTCGCATCTTCATGATCATTTTGATAAGGTTCCCATCCTAACTCAATCATACTGTCGCAAATTTCCTTAATTAATTCATATCTTCTCATTAGTGCAGATTGGTCGTAGCAAGGTTTAGATTGAATATCTCTGCTATCTGCAATACTTGAGCCATCTTGTGAAATTAAGAAATATTCACACTCAACACCTGATTTCATTTCTAAATTCATTTTGCTTAATTTTTTAATTTGATTTTTAAGCATAATTCTAGGCGATGCCTTAACCTGTTTACCATCCATCCATAAATCTGAAGCCAACCATCCTACTTCTTTATTCCATGGTAATTGAATTAAACTATCTGGATCTGGTATTGCAAACATATCAGTGTCTGCAGGAGTCATATCTAGCCAAGTGGCAAAACCAGCAAAACCAGCGCCATTTTTTTGCATTTCACCGATTGCTTGAGCAGGAACTAGTTTAGATCGTAAAACTCCAAACAAATCCACAAAGCTTATTAAGAAATATTTTATTTTTTTTTGTTTTGCTAATTTAGAAAGATCTTTTGCCATAAATAATTTTAGCTAAATAAATTTATAATTTTATCTTTGTAGTATATTAGATTAATTACTACAAATAATATTATAGCTAAGATAACCCCATACTTTGCTTTTGGCCAAGCTATCCTTGACATTTTTTCGGGTGTTTTGTTTATATTTTCTGATTTTTTTTCGTCCATGAATTAATAAGGGCGCATAATAATATGCGCCCTTTATTTTAATTTTAATTACCCGTCGGTAACATTGCTCTTCCAGTCATTTGAACCAGGTCTTTTTCTAGCAATAGCTTTCGATTTGCTTGTCTCTTGCATATCCGCCATAACATGCCAACCTATCCAAATTACCACTAGAACCAGAACTAAAATTCCTTCAGTTCCTACACCAGGGTAAACAGCTCCTTGTACCTCAGCTGCGCTAAGGTGATCTATCCAGTTTGTAACTGTAGCCATAAGTTTTCTCCTTTACCTTGAGGATGACGCAACAGCTTTTTCATCGCTCTTTGCATCTTCCATTATTGTATAGTCTAGACCAGCTAATTCCACTTCTCTTGGAATTCTAAGTTTGCCCATTCCATGAAGTATTTTAGCCAATATCCAGCCCGGTAAAAAACCAAGTACACCGAACATAATTATTGCACCAATAAACATTCCCAAAGGATTTATTGGAGCGTAGTCTGTTCCTACCCACATTGCTCCTACACTATATCCTGATGAAGGATATCCGTTTAGAACAAAACCACAAATTATTAGTCCAGCGACACCGGCATAACCATGTACTGCAACGGCACCAACCGCATCATCAATTTTGAACTTACGTTCAACCCAATAATGCAAATTGTATGCCACCCATACTCCAACCATAGCAATTACAAATGATTGAATTGGATGATATAAATCATTTCCTGCAGAAGCACATATTATTCCAGCTAGTCCACTTGAGTATGTCCAGAAAGGATCTCCTTTAGCAACAATATATCCAGCCAATAAACCTCCAGATAACGACATCAAGAAGTTCATTGTAATACCACCTAACGTTGTTGGTGTTACGTAAATGTTAGTTGCTGTCCAGAATGTTACTCCTTCCATTCCATATTCAGGTCCTAGATCGAAAATTGGTATATTACACGCTGCGTAGAATCCCCAGAAACCAGTATAAATTAAGAACAACCCGATAGTTACTAACCATGGATTTCTTGGTCCTATATTTCTAGGTTCACCGCTAGATGAAAATTTTCCTATTCTTGGTCCTAATACTGCTAGAATTCCAAGAGCAAATCCTCCTGCTATTGCGTGAATAACTCCTGATGCATAAGCATCATGATATCCCAATATTTTTAACATCCAACCATCGAAATGCCATCCCCAAGCAGCATCAATTGTCCAGAAAACTGAACCAATTGCTATTGCTAAGATACCGAATGCAAATGTTGTAATTCTTTCAATTACCGCACCTGAAACGATAGAGGCAGCAGTCCATGAGAACAATAAGAACGCAGCCCAGAATACTCCAGTAATATGGTCACCCAAATTAACTGCCAGTATGTCGCTAGTTGGTAAAGCCCAAGTCGCACTAAATGCAGATTCATCTGTAATCAATGCCGCACTTTCATTCATTATAGAAGGTGCTAAACCTGGTCCCGTTGGAAACGCCCAATAAATCCACCAACCAAATAAAAACCAAGTTACTGTTACCAATGGTATCAGCATCGTGTTTTTCATTAATGTGTGTTGGTGATGTTTATATCTAGAGGCTCCAACTTCATACATACAGAAACCTACGTGGATCAGGAACATAAGTACCACTGTTATCCAGTAGTAGAACTCTGTAAATATGGTAGTCAATGCTGTAAGTTGATCAGTCATTGCCTTCCTCCTTTTTTCTTTTTTACACTGTCAGAATAAATAAAAATATTTTCTAACAAGTATACTCTGTTAATTTAAACTAACTGATTAAGATTCTAGATATTAGGAGAGTTATGACAAGAATAAAAAATAGATATATAGCTTGATAATAAGTTATCAATACAACCTATGGTAGATAAAATTTTTAAAATTTTCTGTAAGCTTTTTTTAAATCAACCAAAGGGTGATTAGGGGACATTTGAAATTTAACAAGAAGTTCTCTTGCTATCATGTCTCTGTCTTGCTGATTATTTGGAAGTTTAATTTTTTTTGGAATTGTAACCCAACCATTAGCATTTCTATCAAAAACTGCTGGTTTATCTTCTTCATAACCCATATGAATATCTTCAAGCCAATTAAGATCATCCCATCCCATATGTTCAATATATTTTTTTAGAAATGGAGTAAGTCTTTTGTAATCAGGCAGCAAGTTTACATCATATCGGTATCCGATAGTTTGACCTATCATTTTTTCTCTAGCCGATTCCTTCTTCTTTCCTAACTGACCTTTTACTTCTTTAGCTTTTGTTTTTTTCTTTTTATTTTTCTTTTTAGCCATATTTAACCTTAAATTTTATGAAAGTTGTCAACTCCTACTGTATGATTTGTACCTGACAATGGAACTTTTGCTAACGCAGAAGCTTCCATAGTTAATGCTGCCAGATCTTCTGGCTCTAATGAATGAATATTTGTTTTACCACAAGCTCTAGCTAACAATTGTGCTTCTAAAGTCATTGTGTGTAAATAATTGTAAACTCTTAATGCTGCATCATCCGGATTTAATCTTTTTCTTAATTTTGGATCTTGAGTTGCAACACCTACTGGGCAACGACCTGTATGACAGTGATAACAATGACCAGCTGGAACTCCCATTTCTTTTTCAAAATTAGATTCTTCAATTTCTTTATTACAGTTAAGAGCAATCATTGCTCCAGTTCCAATTGCAATAGCATCTGCACCTAAAGCAAGACATTTTGCCATATCAGCACCATCTCTAACACCGCCCGCATATATTAATGTTACTTTTCCAGTTTTTCCTACATCATCTAAAGCTCTTCTAGCCTCTCTTATTGCAGCTATTCCAGGAATTCCTGTGTTGGCTGCAGCTATATGTGGTCCTGCACCAGTTGACCCTTCCATTCCATCTAAATAAATTGAATCTGGCTCACACTTCGCAGCCATACGAACATCGTCATAAACTTTAGCTGCTCCAAGTTTTAATTGAATTGGTACTTTGTTTTTAGTTAATTCTCTAAGCTCTTTAACTTTTAAAGATAAATCATCTGGCCCTAGCCAGTCAGGATGTCTAGCAGGTGATCTTTGGTCAATTCCTGCAGGCAGAGATCTCATTTCAGCTACTTGATCAGTAACTTTTTGACCCATCAAATGACCTCCCATTCCAACTTTTTGTCCTTGTCCTATAAATACTTCTATTCCATCAGCTAACTGAGCATGATGAGGATTAAATCCATATCTAGATTGAATACATTGATAATACCATTTTTCAGAATATCTTCTTTCGTCAGGAATCATTCCACCCTCACCAGAACAAGTAGCACTTCCAGCCATTGTTGCACCTCTTGCTAAAGCGGTTTTTGCTTCATAAGAAAGAGCACCAAAACTCATACCTGTTATGTAAACTGGAATATCTAGTTCGATTGGATTCTCACATCCTGGACCTATTACAGTTTTTGTTTCACATTTTTCTCTATAACCTTCAATTACAAATCTCGTTAATGTACCAGGTAAAAATACTAAATCATCAAATGTTGGAATTTTTTTCATCAATGCCATTCCACGCATTCTGTATCTTCCTAACTGAGCTTTAATGTGAATATCGTCAATTACTTCAGGAGTAAAAATAGAGTTGTAACCTAGTAAACTTTTATTTCTTTTTGCAAATTCACTTTTTCCATTTTTCTTTTTTGCCATTATATAGCTCCTTTTCTCTCAGTAGGTTCTAATGCATCATAGTTCCAAAGTTTTTTACCAGCTACAACTTTCGTCATTTTTGAAACATCAAAATTTTCACCTATTTCTGCTACTTTAAGTTTTCTCTTTAACCATTCTACGTCATTTTTAGTTATAGACGATTCCACTGCGTCGCTACCAAATGAACCAATTTTTCCTCCAACATAAATTGTTCCATCATACATAGAGTCCCCAAGGTTAATTCCAACATCACCTAGTATAACAATTCTTCCTCTTTGCATCATAAATCCTGTGAATGCGCCAGCGTCTCCACCAACAATTATTGAACCACCTTTTTGGTCAATACCAGTTCTTGCACCAACACTTCCTTTACAAATTAGATCACCACCTCTTATTGCTGCACCAAAACAAGAACCTGCATTTTTTTCTATAACAACTTTTCCTGCCATCATATTTTCAGCACAAGACCAACCAACACGACCATTTACTCTAACAATTGGACCATCTATAGAACCAACACCAAAGTATCCTAAACTTCCTTCAAAAATTAAATTTAGCTTGTTAAGTATTCCAACACCTAAACTATGTTTTCCTTGTGGGTTTTTAATTACAATTGTTCCGTAACCTTCACCCATTAATTCATCAATTTTGTTATTTGCTTCCTTGCAATCCAAGTCTTTGACATCAAGCTCGGTTCTTTTATTAAAATCTACATCATGAGTTCCCCAATAGAAGAAATTTTCAGCTTCATCAGGGTTAAAAAATTTTTGTTGTGTTTTTCCTGTTAAAACTTCAGTGTGCATACCCATTGAATGGGCTTTTGTTTTTTTTTCAGCTGTTTTTATGTTTGCCATACTTTTACCTCTCCATCAAAAGGATCGTAAGTATCTATCTCTTGTGGAAGTATAGATCTAATAGCTATTTCTTCCGATCCCATAGCAACTAAATCTTCAGATTCGTATAATACTAATGGTTTTGCAGCCATAGTATCTTTAGCCATTCCCAAAGAATCTTTTGTTGCAACAAAGTAAGTGAAAACACCATCAAGTCCCGTAAGTGACTCTCTCATTCCTTCTTCTAAAGTTGCTCCATTTCTCATTCTTTCAGCAAGGAAAACGGCAATCAATTCTGAGTCGCACTCAGACATAAAACGCATACCTTTATTTTCAAGAGCTCTTCTGTTGTTCCAATAATTTGTTAATTGTCCGTTATGAACTACAGAAACATCAGAAAAAGGGTAGCCCCAAAAAGGGTGAGCTGACTTAATATCCACACCTGACTCAGTAGCCATTCTTGCATGACCTATACCATGAGTTCCTTGCAGTTTATCTAGTCCATATCTTTCTGATACAGCAGTAGCATCACCTAAATCTTTTATAAGCTCAAGAGATTTTCCAATAGAAAGTATTTCGACATTTTGAATACTTTCAATTGCTTTTGAAAATTCCATTAAATCTTTGTCATATTTAATTTCATATCTATAAGAGTATGGAGTTAATTTTTCTTCTTTAACAATAGGAGCTCCTAATTCTGAAAGTTTTTTGTCTACAATTTTTTTTCTTTCATCATAAACGCTTTCATCTTCATTTATCGAAGTACTGCCTTCTCCTACATTTTCACCCACTTTAAATCTCATTATAAAGTTTTGACCGTCGTTATTTACATAAAGTGCATAACCTGTAGAATCAGGACCTCTGTGCTTTAAAGCTTGAAGCATGCTTTGTAGTTCGCCACCAACATTTGATGATTTTCCTCTATGAATTAATCCAGCAATTCCGCACATATTTTCTTCCTTTATTTACTATTATGGTAAGCAATCTAAATAAGTGTCAAGATCCCATTGAGTTGTAGCACCTAAGAATTTTTCCCATTCATCATTTTTATACC
>CAZABF010000004.1:0-15528 GCA_964483495.1 uncultured Candidatus Pelagibacter sp.
AATGCTTTGGAAATACCGTGAACCATTGCTCCTACTTGACCAGTTAGTCCACCGCCTTTTACGTTACATTTAACATCATAATTTGTTGGTTGGCTTATAATCTCAAAAGGTCTAAGTAATTGCATTTTGTGTGTTGCTCTCTTAAAATATTCTTCATAGTTTTTCCCATTAACATAAATTTTTCCTGAACCTTTTTTTAACCAAATTTTAGCAATAGAAGTTTTTCTTCGTCCAGTGGCATATTTGCTATCTTTAAAATCTAATTTTATTTTTTCTGGTTTGTTTAGAGATATTTCCATATTAAATTCTAGCTATATTTTTACTATTTAATTTAGATAAATCTATTACTTTAGGGTTTTGAGCTGAATGAGGATGATCAGATCCAGAATAAATTTTTAATTTTGTTAATTGTTTTCTTCCAAGTACTCCGTCTGGTAACATTCTTTTTACAGCAAGTTTTAAGGCTTCACCTGGCTTTTTTTCAAAAAGTTTTTCTGGAGTTGTTTCTTTTATTCCACCAGGATATCCTGTGTGTCTATAGTATTTTTTGTTTTGAAATTTTTTTCCAGTAAATTTAATTAATTCTATATTTTTAACTACTACAAAATCTCCATGATCCATATGAGGAGTGTAAGTATTTTTATTTTTTCCTCTAATTATTTTAGATATAACTGTCGCTAATCTGCCTACTACAGCATTTTTAGCATCAATTTCATACCAATCACTTTGTATCTCGCTATTTTTTACAAATTTTGTCATGGATGCCGGATTAATACTTATAAAAGCTAATATTGTCAAATTATATTAATATTGATAGTAATTGTAAGATTTAAGTGCGTTTAAAATGAATAAATTTACCAAAAAAAAATTAATATAATAGGAAAAAAATAATGAATGATAAAAGCAAAAAAGGAGATATTAAATGAGCAAAAACCCAGAAACAATTGCATTGCATGGAGGTGATTACAGAAGTGATCCGGCTACTACGGCTGTAGCCGTACCTATATATAGAACAACATCGTATCAATTTAATGATACAGATCACGCTGCAAACTTATTTGCACTTAAAGAGTTTGGTAATATTTATACTCGAATAATGAACCCAACAAATGATGTATTAGAAAAAAGAGTTGCAGCTTTAGAAGGAGGTTTAGCTTGTCTTACAGTTGGATCTGGACAGGCAGCTTCAACTTTTGCAATAATGAATGTTTGCCAATCAGGTGATAATTTTATTAGTTCTACAGATTTATATGGTGGAACAGTTAATTTATTTACTCATACTTTAAAAAAACTTGGAATAGAATGTAGATATGCTGACCCTGCTGATCCAAAAAATTTTGAAAAACTTATAGATGAAAAAACAAGATGTTTTTATGCAGAAACACTACCTAATCCTTATCTTAGAGTTTTTCCAATAAAAGAAGTATCAGACATAGGTAGAAAAAATAATATACCATTAATAATGGATAACACAGCTTCACCGGTTATATGTAAACCGATAGAGCATGGAGCTGCAGTAGTTGTTCATTCATTAACAAAATATATAGGTGGCCATGGAACAGTTATAGGTGGTTGTTTGGTTGATGCTGGAAATTTTGATTGGACAGCAGATCCAAAGAGACAGCCGCTATTTAACGAACCTGATATAAGTTATGGTGGAGCTAAATGGGGAGAGGTTGTGCCTCAATTAACTGGAGCAAATGTATCTTTTGCGGTTCGTGCTAGGGTTTGTTTGTTAAGAGACCTAGGAGCACCTTTGGCACCAGATAACGCATGGGGCATTATTCAAGGTTTAGAAACTGCACCATTAAGAATGAAACAACATTGTTCAAATGCTGAAAAAACTGTAGATTTTTTAAAAAAACATAAAAATGTTGTGAAAGTGATCTACCCTACTCTTCATGAAGGTGAAATTGCAGCAAGATCAAAAAAATATCTTAAAGGTGGGAATGGTGCACTAGTTGGTATCGAGCTTAAAGGTGGAGTTGAATCAGGTAAAAAATTTATTGAATCTTTAAAAATGTTTTACCATGTTGCAAATATTGGAGATGCTAGAAGTTTAGCTATTCATCCAGCTACCACAACACATAGTCAATTGACTGAGGAAGAACTTTTGGCAGCAGGTGTAACTCCTGGATATGTAAGACTATCAATTGGAATAGAACATCCAGATGATATTATTGCTGATTTAGATCAAGCATTAAATGCAGTAGATTAAATTAGTTAGATTTTGAGCTTAAGTACAATAAATAAACAGAAGAACCAACTAAAAAAATTGAACTTATTTGGTGCATAGAAGCTAATAAAATCTGTGCACCATATAGTAGAGTAAGAATACCCAAAAGAATTTGAATAAATAATAATAATCCAACTAAATTTATTGCAAAATATAAATTGATTAACTTTTTTTTATAAATTTTGAATAAAACGATCAAATAAAATATTAATATAATATATGCTAGATTTCTGTGCATAAATTGAACTAATGATGGGTCACTGAAAGCAGAAAGTTTAAAAATATTCATAATTTCATTATCATTAGGAAAAAAAGATGATCCCATTAATGGCCAAGAATTATAGATTTGACCAGCATCCATTCCTGATACAAAAGCTCCTATTGAAATTTGACAAAATATTAAAAATAAAAAAATAAATATGGCAGAATAATCAAACTTGTCTTTAAAATTTCGATTAATTTTTAAATTAAAATAATTCCATAAAATTAAAGATGTTATAATAAATGCAATCATCAAGTGAATAGACAATCTAAAGTGACTTACATCAACTCTATCAATCAGTCCACTTGAAACCATGTACCAACCAATAAAACCCTGAAAACATATTAAAAAGAAAATTAAATATAAATTAAATAATTTTTTAAATCCTTCTTTATAAGTGAAAAAAATCAAAGGAAATAAGAATAAAATTCCTATAACCCTTCCTAGAAATCTATGTACCCATTCCCACCAAAAAATTACTTTAAAGTCCTGAAGTGTCATTGAATAGTTTTGTTGTGTAAATTCTGGAATTTTTTTATATAAATTAAAATAATTATTCCAATCAGAATCTCTTAATGGTGGTAAAAAACCTGAAAAAAGTTGCCATTCTGTAATGGATAATCCTGAGTCAGTCAATCTGGTTAATCCACCAACTACAATCATTATTGAAATTATACAAAACATGGAAGCTAGCCAAAATGAAATATAATTTTTAATTCTACTATTTTCTATGTACATATTTAGATAAATATAATATTTATAACTTAATCCAACTGAATAAATGTCGCCGATTAATAAAAAAAAAATAAAAAAATTAAGAAAAAGTTTAGATAAACTAGATAATTCTTTAATAAAATTAATTAAAAAAAGAACTTCAATAGTTAAACAAATATTGAAGCTTAAAAAAAGTAAAAGTCAAATAGTTGATAAAAAAAGAATTAAATTTATTCTCAATCAAGTAAAAAAAAAATCAATAAAAAATAAAATAGATCCTAAAATTACTAATCGTATTTGGAAAAATATGATTTTATCTTATATTGATTATGAAAGAAGAAATTTTAAAAAGAAATAACTATTTACTGTGTGGTGGAAGTTTTTTTTCAACAAAAGTTTCATGTTTTCTAGTGGCTGGATTGTATTTTTTTGCTTTCAATTTTACTTTAGCTTTTTCACCGCCGGCAGGTTTCTTAACATAATAAAAAAATGGACTGTCAGGTTTTGATTCTGGAACCAATCTTACTTTAACATGAGTTTTTTTAGCCATACTAACCTAATTTTTTAATTTCTTTTACTAAATTTGAAATTTTTTCTAGTTTAGTTTTCAAATTATTTTTTGAAGCGTTTATAGATCTATTAGAAATTTCGTCAAGATTAAAAGAACTTTCATTTATTAAGAATTTCTTAACACCATTAATAGTAAAACCTTTTTCTTTTAACAAAAATCTAATTTTTTTAAGTGTTTCTATAGATTTTTTATCATAATATCTTCTTTTGCCTGCAAAAATCTTAGGTTTGATTTGTTTAAATTCCTTTTCCCAAAATCTGATTGTGTGAGTATTTAATTTTCCGGTCTTAGGATTTACTAAGTTAAGGTCTTTGGCTACTTCGCCAATAGATTTATAAGCATCATCATGTTTTTGGTTCATATTTATTATTAATTATTTTTTTTAATTCTTTTGATGGTTTAAATAGAATAACTTTTCTTTCTGAAATAATTTTTTTTTCCTTAGTTTTTGGATTTCTGCCAATTCTGCTTTTTTTAAACCTTACTTGAAAAGTGCCAAACTTTGCAATTTTTACTTTATTATTATTTTTTAAGCCATTAAAAATAATTTCAAAAAAATCTTCCAAAAGATTTTCTGATATTTTTTTTGAATAACCTATTTGCATATATATTGAATTAACAATTTCTTCCTTTGTTAAGTTAATTCTCATTTTTTAATTTATACTATTTTTTATTTTATCAATTAAGTTATTTTTAACTATTTTTTCACATACAGACAGTGAATTAGCAAAACCAATATAATCAGTTCCTCCATGACTTTTAATTACAGGGGAGTCCAAACCTAGCAGAATGGCACCATTGTATAGTCTTGGATCAAGCTTTTTTTTAAATTTTTTTAAACTACTTATGGAAATTAGAGATCCTAATTTTCCAAATATAGAATTTTTCATAGCTTCTTTTAATTCATTTGTTATAAAATTTGCTGTTCCTTCAGCAGTTTTTAATGCAACATTTCCTGTAAATCCATCAGCAACTATTACATTTACATTGCCATCCATTAAATGATTTCCTTCGATGAATCCTTTGAATTCAAAATTTTCATTAACGATTTGATTTAACTTCTGATATGTTTCTTTTATCACTTCGTTACCTTTGATTTCTTCTGATCCAATATTTAATAAGGCTACTTTGGCTTTTTCTTCAGGAAATAAAGATTTAAACAATGAAGAACCCATTATTGCAAAATCTATTAAATTCTTGTCATTGCAACCTATGTTTGCTCCTAAATCTAAAACTACACTCATTCCTTTTTTGCTAGGCCATAAACCTGATAATGCGGGCTTGTCAATATTCTCAATCATATTTAAATTTAATTTTGCAATTACTAAAAGAGCAGCGGTGTTTCCTGCAGAAATTATGATGTCTGATGATTTATTTTTTACACTTTCTATAGCTAACCACATGCTTGTATTTTTTCCTCTTTTTGCTGCAGCAAAAGCTGTATCTTCATTTTTGATTTTTTCTTCAGTGTGAATTATTTCAATAATATTTTTATCAATTGATTTTTTTTTGATTATGGAATCAATAATGTTTTTATCTCCAAATAGTTTATAAAAAACATTTTTATTTTTTTTATGATGAACTTCTATTCCATCAATTATTTTTTGAGGTGAATTATCACCACCCATTGCATCGACTGCAATTGTAATCAATTTTTTCATTAAAAATTATTCTTTCGGATCTAAAACTTGTCGCCCTTTGTAAAAACCTGTTTTTAGATCTATATGATGGGATAAACGATACTCTCCAGATTTTTTATCCTCAATAATATTTTTTGAGGAAAATTTAATATGAGATCTTCTCTTTCCAGCTCTTGATCTAGTTGTTTTGCGTTTTGGTACAGCCATAATTAAAATTTAAGACTTATTACCTCTTTTGTAAAATAATTAAAAGAGTTTTTTGTTAAATATAATGCATATTTATTAAAATATCTTACAAAAAAAGAGGATTTTTTATCTACATCAATAAAATCAGAAAAGAACTTATATTTTGAACTTGAATCTAGGTTTTCCCACAATTCAACTCTATCAATAATTGCATACATTAAATTTACATATTCCTTCATTTTTTTATTTACCGAAATATCACCATATCCAATTTCTCTTATGCTTAATTCTATTTGTTTAAATATAAAATCATATAAATCTTGAAGGTTTTTTTTTGAAGTCTGGTTTTTGAATAATTTTAAAAAGAATGCAAAATGAAAGAAAAACATTGTCAATCTATCAGAAAAAGCTTCATTGTTAGATGTATTTTTATATAGTATTTTATTTCTAGTTAATTTTACTAAATTATTGTAAATATTTAGAAATTTGTTTTTCATATGAAATATATATTTATATTAATACTTTTTTTTACATCAAGTTGTTCATTAAATAAAGTTAAGAATAATCATGGTGTTTTGTCTTTAGAAAATAAAATAAAAAAAATTAAAATTAATAAATCAAATACAAATGATATTATAAGCATATTTGGTCCAGCTTCTACAAAAAGCACATTTGATAATAATCTTTGGATATATATAGAAAGGAAAAAAATAAACCGATCTATTTTTAAATTTGGTAGTCAAAAAATTGTAAAAAATAATGTAGCAATATTAGAGATTAATAATAATGGTATACTAGTAAAAAAGGAAATTTACGATCTTAATAAAATGAATAAATATAAATTTTCAAAAAATACTACTCAAAATACATATGAAAAAAATTCTTATATTCACGGTGTTCTTACGAGTTTAAGAGAAAAAATAAATGCACCAGCAAAAAGAAAAAAAGTGTCTGAATAAGTTATCCTGCAATAACTGATAAAAGAAGTAACGCAACAATATTAGTAATTTTTATCATTGGGTTAACTGCTGGACCCGCTGTATCTTTATAAGGGTCACCTACAGTATCTCCAGTAACAGCAGCTTTGTGAGCCTCTGAGCCTTTCCCGCCAAAATTTCCATCTTCTATGTATTTCTTTGCATTATCCCAAGCTCCTCCACCTGCTGTCATTGATATGGCAACAAATAATCCTGTAATTATTACTCCTAATAGCATTGCACCAACAGAAGATAATGCAGCTACTTGACCTCCTATAGGTAAAATAAATAAATACAAAACAATTGGAGATAATACTGGCAATAAAGATGGTACTATCATTTCTTTTATTGCAGCTTTAGTTAATAAATCAACTAATTTACCATAATCAGGTTTTGCTTTTCTTTTCATAATTCCTGGAATTTTTTTAAATTGTCTTCTTACTTCTAGTACTACTGCTCCTCCCGCTCTTCCTACGGCCTGCATACCCATTGAACCAAATAAATATGGAAGCATACCTCCTACTAATAAACCAACAACTACAAAAGGATTTGATAAATCAAAAGTTACAACAATTCCTTCTAACTTTGATCCAGCAACTTTTGAAAAATGTTTAATATCTTCTGTGTAAGCAGCAAATAAAACTAATGCTCCTAAACCAGCCGATCCTATTGCGTATCCTTTTGTAACAGCTTTAGTAGTGTTACCAACAGCATCTAAAGCATCAGTAGTTTTTCTAACTTTTTTTGGTAAATTTGACATTTGTGCAATTCCACCAGCATTATCTGTTACAGGACCATATGCGTCTAGAGCAACTACCATGCCAGCTAATGCTAACATTGTTGTTACAGCGATTGCTATACCAAAAAGCCCAGCAATATAATTTGTTAGTAATATTCCACCAACAATAATTAAAGCTGGAATTGCTGTAGCTTCCATTGAAACTGCCAAACCTTGAATTACATTTGTTCCATGACCTGTTGTTGATGATGAAGCAACGCTTTTTACTGGCCTATAATTTGTTCCAGTATAATATTCAGTAACCCAAATTAATAAACCAGTTATAACTAGTCCTATAACTCCACAGAGATATAAACTCATTCCTGAAAATGATTTATTAGAAATTGTATAAGTATTTTCCAATCCTAAAACATAATCTGTGACTGGATATAAAATTATTAATGATGTAACAGCTGTAACAACAAAACCTTTATATAAAGCAGCCATGATGTTTTTGGATTTTCCTAATTTAACAAAAAATGTTCCAATAATAGAGGTTAATATGCAAGCTCCACCAATTGATAATGGGTAAATCATCATATTAAGATCTCCATGAAAAAATATTGAAGATAAAACCATAGTAGCAACTATTGTTACTGCGTATGTTTCGAATAAATCGGCTGCCATACCGGCACAATCACCTACGTTATCACCTACGTTATCTGCTATTACAGCAGGATTTCTAGGGTCGTCTTCTGGAATACCCGCTTCTACTTTTCCAACTAAATCTGCACCAACATCTGCACCTTTGGTAAAAATTCCTCCACCAAGTCTTGCAAAAATTGAAATCAGTGAAGCACCAAATCCTAATGCAACTAAAGCATTTACAATTTCTCTTTCTTCAACCTCATATGACAATAATAAATAATAATAAACTGCAATAGCTAAAAGAGCTAAACCAGCAACCAACATCCCTGTAACAGCGCCAGATTTAAATGCTATTGAAAGTCCTTGTGACAATCCTTTTCTTGAAGCTTCTGCTGTTCTTACATTTGCTTGTACTGACACAAGCATGCCAACATATCCTGCAATTCCAGATAATGTGGCTCCAATCAAGTATCCTAAACCAACTAAAATACTAAATGCATAACTAATAATAACTAATACAACCACTCCGACTATCGCGATTGTTTTGTATTGTCTGTTCAAATAAGCTTTCGCTCCAACTTGTATTGCAGATGCAATTTCCTGCATTTTATTGTTTCCAGGGCTTGAGCTTAAAATATTTTTCCCTGTAAAATATCCATAAACGATTGCGAGTAAACCTGCTAAAATAATAAGTTGAAGTATATTTGATACTGAAGCTTCCATAATTCCTTTAATTGTTAGTTATTTTGTAAATATTAAAAAACGGACATTACAAAAAAAGGAATAAAAGGCAATATTTAACTTATCAAAACTTATGTGAATAACCTTTAAAATTAGTTAAATTTTGAGACTTATTGTCCATTTTTATTAAATTTTTTTTATAACCATTATTTATTTTACCAATTATTGTAATTTTTTGATTCATTTTTTTTCCAATTGATTTGATTAAAGATCGATTTTTTTTTGATGCTGTAAATAGTATTTGATAATCGTCTCCATTAAACAAATATTGAGTTCTACTTTTATCATGTTTTTTTAAATAAAATTTTAAATTTTTTGAAATAGGGATCTTATTAACATTAATTTCAAAAGATAATTTTTGCTTATTAATAAGTTTATTCATATCAGTGATTAAACCATCCGATATATCCATAGATGTGTTTGCAAATTTATGTATTTGTTTATAAATTTTATAAGGCAAATTTGGACAATAAAATTGATTAATAAAATATTTTTTTAATTTTGAATTAATTTTAATATTATTAATAATTATTTTTAGGCCAAGAAAAGTATCACCTATGTTTCCTGTAACATATATATCATCGTTTAATCTAGCTTTATTTCTTTCAATAATATTTTTTGAAAATCCAATAGTTGTTATAGAAAAAGAAACTTTATTAGAATTAGTGGTGTCACCACCTGATAGTTTTATATTATATTTTTTTTGTTCCTGATTTAATGATTTTGAGATCAACCTTAAGTTCTTTTTTGTAAATTGATTTTTATTTCCGCTACCTGAGATGAAATAATATTCAGGTTTAACACCTTTAGCTATTAAGTCAGAAATTGATGATCTTATAACTTTTTTTATTACTAAATTCGGATATTTAAAATTAGGAAAATGAACACCTTCGTTATATGTATCAACTGATATAACTAAATTATTTTTCTTATCAAAAAAAACATCATCATTTAACTTTTTTGCGCTTGGATTGTTTTTTGATATTTTTTGGAAATAATTTTTTATTAATTCAAATTCATCCATTAGAATTTCTTATTTTCTTAGATATTTTATCTAATAATGCATTTAAATATTTGGTTTGTCCCTCTTCTATAAAGAAATTAGAAGCTCTTAAGTACTCATTTATAATAATTTTTGAAGATATTTTTGGTTTATATAAAAATTCAAATATTGCACTTTTAACTATAACTTGAAAAACTTTATCTAATTTTTTTAAATCAATATCTGAATGAAGATGATTTGATATTTCATCTTTAATTACATCGTCTCTCTCAATAGTTCCATTAACCACATCTTTAATGAATTTTTTAAATCTATGTTTTGGAAAAGTTAAATTTTCATCTTTATTAAAATACTTTCCATAAAGTTTTTGGATTACTATAACTCTTGGATTATTTTTTGGACTATATTGTAAGCTCATATTATTGCGATATTACAGAAATTACTGCTTGAGCAGCTTCTTTACCTTTTTTAGCTCTGGCTTTAGCTTGTTTCATATTAAGACATGTAATTATGCCATTTCCAATTGGTTTTTTACTATCTACAGATAAATTCATTATTGCCTGAGTTGATGCTCTTGAAATAAAATCAAAATGTGGTGTTTCACCTTTTATCACGCAACCTAATGCAATAAATGCATCATACTTTTTTATATTTTTTGAAATAGTTATAGGAATTTCAAAAACACCTGGAACTTTAATTACCTTTAATGAAAAATTATTTAAATTATTTTTTGCACTTTTTAGCAGAGATGGAGAAATATCTTCATAATAATCAGCTAACACAACTAATATTTTTTTCATTTAATTATTTCCTGTTTAGTTATTTTAATTCCATAACCATCTAGACCAACTACTTTTTTTCTAGATCTAGTTACTAATATCATATTTTTTATCTTTAAAGATTTAATAATCTGTGCGCCTATACCATAGTTCTTGATTAATTTGTCCTTCCCTTTTTTGTAAAAATCTTTGCTTTTATAGTCACGTAAAGTCTGAGAAACAGATTTTAGATTAGTATCACTTATAAATATTAGAACACAATTATTGTATTTTTTGAAATAATTTAGAGTCTTATTAAAGGAATTTGGTAAATTTTGATTTAATAGATAATTTTGAACAACATTTGAAGAAATAACTCTAACACGAGGCACTATTGTTTTTTTAATTTTCCCTTTTATAAGAGCAAAATGTTCAGAACCATCCAATAAGTTTTCATATATTTTTATTAAATATTTTTTATCTTTAACATCTATATTTGATTTTTTTTTAAGTTTAATTAACTTTTCTTTTTTTAATCTATAAGCAATAAGATCATTAATTCTTCCAATTTCTAATTTATGTTTTTTAGCAAAATTAAGTAATTTTTCACCTCTAGCCATTGTTCCATCTTCACTCATGATCTCACAAATAACTGCTGATGTATTTTTTTTTGCTAACTTAGAAATATCTACAGATGCTTCGGTGTGACCTGCTCTAACTAGAACTCCTCCGTCTTTAGAAATAATAGGAAAAACATGTCCTGGTGATATAATCTCCTTTTTTAATACATTTTTTTTTGTAGCAACCTTAATTGTCTTTGCTCTATCATGAGCAGATATTCCTGTTGTTACACCTTTTCTTGCTTCAATAGAAACTGTAAATGCAGTTTGGTTTCTAGATTGATTAACTGGAGCCATATATGACAAGCCTAATTTTTTTGCCTGCATACTATCTAAAGTTAAACAAATTAATCCCCTTCCATACTTTGCCATAAAATTAATTTTTTTTGAGCTAACATCAGAAGAACAAAAAACTAGGTCACCTTCATTTTCTCTATTTTCATCATCAACCAAAATATACATTCCACCTTTTTTAGCTATTTTAATTATGTTTTCAATTGGACTAAATTTTTTATTTTTCATTAAAATGTTTTTTTACGTATTTTGATAAAATATCAATTTCAATATTAACTAAACTATTCTTTTTTAACCTAGATAAGTTTGTTAATTTATATGTGAGAGGAATTATCCATACCTCAAAACCATTTTTTGTAATTTTTGAAATTGTTAATGATACACCATTAATTAATATTGAAGCTTTTTCAATTAAGTTCTTTTTTTGAGCATTATTAGTTGAAAATTCCATCATATAGGATTTGTCGATTAATTTTATTTTTTTAACTCTTGAAATGCAATCCACGTGACCTTGGCATATATGCCCTGATATATTTTGGCCATACTTTAAAGGGAGTTCTAAATTAATAATGTCTCCTTTTTTAATTTTTTTAAATTTAGTTCTATTTAAAGTTTCATTAGATAAATAAAATTCTAGAGTTTTATTTTTTTTTGATATTAGAGATAAGCAAACTCCATCACAAGAAATTGAAGTTCCTAAATCTTTAGATTTTAGTGAAAGATTGGACTTGATAAATAAATTAATTCCTTTTTTTCTCTTAAATATCTTGTCAACCTTACCTTGGTTAAATATAATTCCATTAAACATTTTAATAATATCTTGTTATTTTATCTCCATCTAAAAAAGTTTTGATGTTTTCTTTTTTTTTTAAAAAATAAGCTATTTTTTTTTTAAAATTAGAAATATTATTTTTTCCCAACTTTCCTAAATTTTTTTTACTTTTAAATAAATAAAATTCATTAATCAATTTGTCTCTTAAAAGACTTTTGGTCAATGCCTTTCCTCCTTCTATTATTATTGATCCAATCCCATTATTATATGCTTTTGAAAAAACTTTTTTTAAATTTATGTTATTATGAGCATCTAAATCAGTATAATTGAGTTTAATCCCTTTGGATCTAAGATAATTTATCTTTTTTTTATCTCTAGAGGAATGAAAGATAATTGTATTATTTTTTTTATCATCATTAATAATAGGTGACTTTTTATTAATTTTTAAATCTTTATCAATAATTAATCTTCGTGGTGAATGATTTTCCAAACCATTAATTCTACAAGATAGTTTTGAATTATCAGAATTAGCAGTTTTAGATGAAACTAATATGGAATCAAAATGATATCTTAATAAATGTGATACTTCGTGAGAATGTTTATTTGTTATAAATTTATTCCTTGAAGATGTAAAATAATCATTTGAACAAGCTATTTTTGCAACAATATAAGGTTTTTTTATATTTTTGTGCAGAAAATAATTTTTATAAATTTTTTTGGCTTCAGCTTTTAATAAACCTTTTGATACAATTAATTTTTTTAAATTTAATAGTGGATAAGCTTTGTTTGCGGTTCTTATATCAACATCATTAATCGAATAGAAAACTTTTTTTATTTTTGATTTAATAATCAATTTAGTACATGGAGAAGTTTTTCCATAATGAGTACAAGGTTCCATGGTAATATAAATTGAAGAACCTTTTAATTCTTTTTTTTTACATTTTTTTATAGCTTCAAATTCAGCATGAGGTCTTCCATTAAATCCTGTTTGTCCGAAAGATAAAATTTTGTTATTTTTTACTATTAAGCATCCGACAGAAGGATTTAATCCGGTTAATCCATTTCTTTCTATGGCTAAATTCATGGCAATGCTCATGAAATATCTATCTAAATTGTGTGATTTATCTTTTTTTGAAGACATCAATTTTATCTACGAATTGAATAAAATCTTTTTCTTCTCTAAAATTTCGATAAACTGATGCAAATCTAACGTAAGCCACAGGATCTAAATTTTTTAAACCATCCATAACCATAGTGCCAATGGTATTTGAAGTAATTTCACTTTGGCCCAGCTCTTCCAAAGATCTTGAAATATTTGTTATAAATTTTTCAACTGTATCAGTATCAATTGGTCTCTTTTTTAAAGCAATATAAATTGATTTTGATAGTTTTTCTCTATCGAATGGTGATTTTCTTCCATTTTTTTTTACAACCATCATTTCTCTAAACTGAACTCTTTCAAATGTAGTAAATCTCTCACCACAGGTACATAGTCTTCTTCTTCTGATTGTAGCTCCATCTTCAGTAGGTCTTGAATCTACAACTGAAGTTTCTCCTTTTTTGCATATTGGACAAATCATTTTCTTAAATTCTTGTATATTGGAAATGTTGAGCAAAGTGAAATAACTTCTTTTCTAACATCATTTTCTATTTTGCTATTATCATCTAGGTTTTTAGATAATCCATCAATTACTTTTGTAATTAATTCACCTACTTTCTCAAATTCTTTTAAGCCAAAACCCCTTGTAGTTGCAGCTTGAGATCCAAGTCTAATACCAGATGTAATCATTGGACTTTCTGAATCAAAAGGAATGCCATTTTTATTACATGTTATATTTGCTCTAGATAAACTTTCTGCTGCTAAATTTCCTTTAACATTAAAAGGTCTTAAATCAACTAGCATTAAATGAGTATCTGTGCCTCCTGAGTAAATTTTGAAACCATTATTTTTCAAAGTTTCTGATAAAATTTTAGCATTAGCTATTACAGATTTAATGTAATCTTTAAATTCTGGTTTTAAAGCTTCTAAAAATCCAGCTGCTTTTGCTGCTATTATGTGCATTAAAGGCCCACCTTGATAACCAGGAAATACCGCAGAATTAATTTTTTTAGATATATCTTCATGATTTGTTAAAATAATACCTCCTCTTGCACTTCTAAAAACTTTATGTGTAGTTGAAGTTACAACATGAGCGTGTTCACATGGATTAGGATAGCCTTTCCCTGCTACTAGCCCTGAGAAATGTGCCATATCAACCATAAGATAAGCACCTATCTTATCAGCTATTTCTCTAAATCTTTTAAAATCTATGATTCTAGAATATGCGCTACCACCAGCAATTATAAGCTTTGGTTTGTGTTCTAAAGCAAGTTTTTCAACATTTTCATAATTAATAAGCTCAGAATCTTTTTCAACATCATAACCTATTGCATTAAACCATTTACCTGACATTGCTATTTTTAATCCATGCGTGAGATGACCGCCAGAATTTAAGCTCATTCCCATGAAAGTATCACCAGGTTTAAGTAGAGCCAAAAATGTAGCGCCATTAGCTTGAGCGCCAGAATGTGGCTGTACATTTGCAAATTTGCAATCAAATAACTTTTTTAACCTTTCGTTTGCCAAGTTTTCTGCAACATCAACATGTTCACATCCATTATAATATCTTTTTCCGGAATAACCTTCTGCATATTTATTTGTTAACACGGATCCTTGCGCTTCTAATACAGCTTGAGAAACAATATTCTCAGATGCAATTAATTCAATATGTTCTTGTTGTCTTTTTAATTCATCATTAATAGCCTTATGTAGTTCTGGATCAGTTTTAGACAAGCTATCCTCAAAAAAGCCTTTGAATTGATCGTTTAAATAATTGTTTTCACTAGACATATTTAAATTTTCTTTATTCTTTTTGTGTGTCTACCACCATCAAATTTGGTACTTAAAAAAATACTTACACATTTTACTGCATTATTTTTTGATAATAGTCTTGATCCTAATGTAATGATATTTGCATCATTATGCAATCTTGATAATTTTGTAGATTTTAAATTGAAACATTGCGCTGCACGTATATTTTTGTGTCTATTTGCAGCTATATTCATACCCATGCCAGAGCCGCAAATTAATATACCAATATGATTTTTATTAGTCTTAACTTTTCTTGCAACTTTATGAGCATAATCAGGGTAGTCTACCCTATCATCATTAGAAGGACCCAAATCTCTATAGGCAATTTTTTTCTTATTTAGATAAAGTTTAATTGATTCTTTTAATTTAAATCCAGCGTGATCCGATGCAATAAAAATATTTTTCAATTTAAAGATTTATAAACTAAAATTAATTAAATTTATAGTCTAAAACACAAGCAACTAAATGTACTCTTCC
>CAZABF010000004.1:15628-17304 GCA_964483495.1 uncultured Candidatus Pelagibacter sp.
ACTAAAATTAATTAAATTTATAGTCTAAAACACAAGCAACTAAATGTACTCTTCCTTCTTCTCCGCCATTAAATGCATTGTGGTATTTTACATTGTTTGTAATCCAAGCTGATCCATCTGCGGGAAGATGTTTGGCTGTTTCTTCAATAACCATTAAACATCCAGGATTTGTAATTATTGGTATATGTAATCTTGGTTCAGGGTCTCTATGCCAACTTAATGTAGATCTGGGCTCTTTCAACAATATTCTTACTCTGCCTAATTTAAATCTTTTTGAAAGTTCATCGTATACTTCTTTAAAATATGTGTCTTTTAAATCTTCAACAAATTCTGTATATGCTGGTTCATCAATTTTTTTTGCTCTAACCTCTTCCTTTCCCGATTTATCAGGCATGGTCCAATAAATACCTTTTACATTTTCTCCTTTTATAGAATCAGGGTCGCCAGGAATTTGATTTAATGATATTCCAGCTATGTATTTTGTTCCTGCTGCGTCATCATAGGTTTTTCTTTGTAGAACAGTTTTTAGTGCATTCTGTAGTTTGGATATATCGAATTTTAAGTTTTCTACTTTATGAAAATCATTACTCATAGCATTTATATAACTACAATATATAATATTTTAATATATAAAACTAATGCCACATATATAATAAGTATTTGAGAATGATTATCACTGGAAAATATCCAAATTTAAGACTTAGAAGAAATAGAAAAGAAAATTGGACAAGAAGACTAGTTAAGGAAAACACTTTGTCTGTTAATGATTTAGTGCTTCCGATATTCATTGTCGAGGGCAAGAATAAAAAAAAATCAATTAAATCTATGCCTGACGTATATAGGTACAGTGTTGATAGACTTTCAGAAATTCTAGATAAAGCTGTATCTAATAAAATTCCAATGGTTGCCTTATTTCCTTACACAAATTCTATATTAAAAAACAGTCATGGAACAGAATCGCTAAATGAAGATAATTTAGTGTGTAGAGCAATTCAATATTCAAAAAAAAAATATAAAAATTCTATAGGAATTATGTGCGATGTTGCTCTTGATCCATATACATCTCATGGTCATGATGGGTTATTATATAAAGGTGAAATATTAAATGATGAAACAGTTGAAATCTTAGTAAAACAATCATTAATACAAGCTGAAATGGGTTGTGATGTAATTTCTCCGTCAGATATGATGGATGGAAGAATTGGTGAGATAAGAAAAAATTTAGATAAACATAATTTTAAAAATGTTCAAATATTATCTTACGCTGTTAAATTTGCTTCAAGCTTCTATGGACCTTTTAGGAATGCAGTTGGATCGAAAAATTTGCTTAAAGGAGATAAAAAAACTTACCAGATGGATTACAGCAATAATTTGGAAGCATTAAGAGAAGTGGCGCTAGATGTTAAAGAAGGTGCTGATATGGTAATGGTGAAACCGGGTATGCCTTATTTGGATATAATTCGAATGGTAAAAGATAATTTTAAAATTCCAGTTTTGGCTTATCAGGTTTCAGGTGAGTATAGTTTAATATGTAATGGAATTAAAAAGAGTATAATTGATAAAAGCACAATAATAGAAACTTTGACTGGTTTTAAAAGAGCTGGAGCTAATGCTGTTATAACTTACTTTGCAAATAAAATAGCAAAGGATTTAAAATAAAAAGATTATTCTTTTAT
>CAZABF010000004.1:17404-20636 GCA_964483495.1 uncultured Candidatus Pelagibacter sp.
GCATTCAAAAATTCAATTCTAGATTTTGGGTGAGAAATATTATTTGGTCGTAAAATAGATTTATCTAAATAATCGCCAATTAATTTCAGGCCATTAAAAATCTGATTAAAATCATCAACTTCATTATTTTTTTCAACTAAAAAATTTGGTATATATTTTTTTTCATTATTGTTTAAGACAAAATATAATTTTTTATCATCAATAATTTCTTCGGTAACAATATTTTTTAATTCAAGATCGTACCCAATTAATTTTAATAACTCTAATTCCCAGAAAATTAATTTGTTAATCCAATTTTTATTCTCTAAAATAGTATAAAAATCTCCAATAAGTTTGTATATATTAGGATTAGATTGATTATCAACAGTTAGTAATTTAACTAAACCCATGGAGGATAGAATGCAGGAAAGTTTTTTTTTATCTTCGAAGAACAAAGGACTTAATATTTTTTCAATTTCAATCGTTAGATAACCTAGCTTATTTTCATTTTTAGAATTATAATTAATATGAAGCTTGTTTCCAATTTGAAGATAATTTCTAATTTTGTTAGATGTAGCTCCATAAATAATTCCTGAAATTTTTCCATGGTTTTCAGTAAAAAATTCAACAATCATAGAATTTTCACCAAATTTATTTTTTGACAATAAATATCCACAATCAGACCAAAGCATTTTATTTTATGTTATCCAATAATTTTTTTGCAGCATTTTGCTCTGCTTTTTTTTTTGAATCACCAGATCCTTCATATAATTTTGTGTCTCTTAATTTTACAGATATTGTAAATTTTGGTTTGTGTGTCGGTCCTGATTTTGATACTAATTTATAAATTGGTAAAGATTTAAATTTTTTTAATGAATATTCTTGTAGTTTTGTTTTGGAATCAATTATTGTTTCTACTGATAAATTAATAAAATTTTTCCACATGTTTAGGATAAATTTTTCAGAAACTTCAAAGCCTTTGTCATAATAAATAGCTCCAATAAGCGCTTCAATAGAATCTGCAATTATTTTATTTTCTACTTTAGTTTTGGTATTTTTGTTCCCAACTAAAACAAATTTTTCCAAACCTATAAATTTAGCAACTTCTAAACACTTATTTTTATTTACTAATGATGCCAATTTTTTGTCTAATATTCCTTCTTTTTGATCGGGATATAATTCAATTAATTTTTTAGAAATTACAAATCCTAAAATTCTATCACCCAAGAATTCTAATTTTTCATAATTGTTTAATGGATCATGGCTTTTATGTGTTATTGATTTTTTAAGATAATTTAAATTTTTAAATTTAATGTTTATTTTTTTTTGTAAATTATTTATTTTGTCGTTCATTAATTGATTTTTTTGAAGAACCTATTAAATCTAATTATATTTTTCCAATCCCAAAATTTAAATACACTGCCTACTCTATAATCTGAAGAAAAAAATAAAAATTGTGCTTTGCCAACTAAATTATCTTTATGAACATATCCAACTGCAGATAAAAATCTGCTATCCTTTGAGCAGTCCCTATTATCTCCTAAAAAAAAATAATGATTTTCTGGTACTAAAAATTTATCAGAATTTTGAAAACTATAGTCTTTTCTGTAGACTGCTTTATAAATTTTCCCATTGGGTAGCTTTTCGTTAAAAAAATTTACTTTAATTTTTTCATTTCCACAAAAAACTTTATCACTTGATTTCATTAAAGTTTTAAATATCTGATTTTTATTAATATACAAATCGCCATCTATAAATTGAATTTCATCCCCAGGTAATCCTATCAATCGTTTAATATAATCTGTTCGGTTGTCTGCTGGAGTTTTAAATACAACAACATCGCCAATTTTTGGTTGGGAAGATAAAATTCTACCCGAAAAAATATTTGGACTAAATGGAAATGAATGCTTGCTATAACCATAAGAATATTTAGTTACAAAAAGTCTGTCCCCAACTAATAAATTAGGCTCCATTGACGAAGAAGGTATGTAAAAAGGTTGTAATAATAATGATCTAATTATTATGGCAATTATTAAAGCGTAAAATAATGTTTTTAAATTATCAATTATTGAGCTTTTACTAATCATTTATGAATCACTGAAAAAGCAATAGAATATTTTTTTTCATCAGCTAAAGATAGAGAAATTTTAATTTTTTTTACTTTAAATTTAGAATAAATAAGTTTTTTTACCTTATTATTTAATTCATAATGCGGTTTGCCGTATTTATCATTAACTATAGAAATATCCTTAAAATTTAACCCTTTTCTAAAGCCTGTTCCTAAGGCTTTAGAAAAAGATTCTTTGGCTGCAAATCTTTTTGAAAAATAGTTTATTTTACTTATAAATTTTTTAGATTGATTTATTTCTTTTTTTGAAAAAACGCGTGTAATAAATTGTTTGTTTTTAATTGATTTTTTTATTCTTTTATTGTCAACAATATCTACTCCAATACCAATTATTTTCATTATTTTTTAATGAACTTATTAATTTTTTTAATAACATTTTTTAAACCAATAGATATAGCTTCTGCAATAATAAAATGTCCTATATTAAATTCCTTTATTTCTTTAATTTTTGACAGAATTTTTGTTGTTTTGTAGTCCATACCATGTCCTGCATGCACCTCGATATCTAATGAATCAGCAAATACAGCACATTTTTTTATTATTTTAAGTTCTTTTGAGTAATTTTTTTTATTTTTAATTAAATTGGATATTTTTCCAGTATGTATTTCTACACAATTAGCATTAATTCTTTTTGAATAAATAATATCTTTTATTTTTGGATTAATAAAAAGACTTGTTCTAATTTTTTTATTATTTAACTTGTTTACAATATATTTTATTTTTTTAAAATACTTAACAACATTTAAACCTCCTTCTGTTGTTAATTCTTTTCTTTTTTCAGGTACTAAGCAAACAAATTTTGGATTATTTTTTAAGGCAATTTTCATCATTTTATAATTGCATGCTATTTCTAAATTTAATGGAATTTTTGTCTTAGATAAGTTTTTCAAATCAACATCTTTTATATGTCTTCTGTCTTCTCTCAAATGTATTGTTATAGAGTCCGCACCAAACTTGATTGCTTTCTTTGCCAGATTTAATGGGTTAGGATGTAATCCACCTCTTACATTTCTTATCGTTGCAACATGATCTATATTTACACCTAATCTCTTCATTTTAGATGTCTGCTACCTGGTTTGGTTATTGGAATATTTTTCAAATTAGATGGTAAGTTAATTTTTTTAT
>CAZABF010000005.1:0-19767 GCA_964483495.1 uncultured Candidatus Pelagibacter sp.
TACTCAATATATTGATGGGGTAAAATTAGGAGTTTTATCTGGGTCACTTCTATCCACTTTATCTGGATATTTCTTGATATTAGCCACATCTAAAAAATGAAATAAATTGTTAAGAATTAGAAAAATTATTACAGAACAAAACTCATACCATCATAAGCTGGCAAAATATTTTTAGGCAGTATTTCTTTTAACTTTTTATAATCTAGATCAGAATGTAAATTAGTAAGAACAGTTTTTTGAGGTTTTAATATTTTTATCAATTCAAGAACATCTTCTAAACAATAATGAGAAGGATGCTTATTATATCTCAAACAATCGACGATAAAATAATTTAAATTTTTAAAATATTTTAAATCTTTAGTATAAATTTTACTAACATCACTAATGTAAGCACATTTATTATTAATAATAAAAGCACAAGATTTAATATCTCCATGTTTTACTTTAACAGTTTTAATCTTAAGTTTTAATTCTTTATCAATAAAAACATTATTTTTTTTTAAAATATTTAATTCAAGTATTGCGGGATATGATGACATATTTTTGAAAAAATATTTAAAATTGTTAATCAAGTATTTTCCTGTTGTTCGATCGGCAAAAACTTGAATTTTTTTTTTATTTTTTAAATAAAAAATTCTTAGATCGTTAATACCATGAGTTTGGTCTGCATGAAAATGTGAGTATAAAACTCTGTCAACATTTTTTATTTTATTTTTTAATAACTGAAATCTTAAATCTGGAGATGTATCGATTAGTGTATTTCCAAATTTAGAAGTAATTATAGCGCTACATCTAGTCCTATAATTTTTTTTATCATTTGGATTACAATTTCCAAAATTTCCATCTGCTCTAGGAACTCCCAATGAACTGCCACATCCTAAAATAGTGAATTTTAACTGCATGGCTAATTTAAATTGAACAATGAATTGAAATTCACATTAGTAATTTCCTCAATTTTATTTAAGTCAATATCTTTTATTTTTGAAAGTTTTTCTAAAGTATGCTTAATAAAACTAGGCTCATTCTTTTTTCCCCTATATGGAACTGGAGATAGGTAAGGACTATCAGTTTCAATTAGTAATTTATTATTTGGTATAACTTTAAATGTATTTTGAAGATCAACACTATTATTAAACGTTATTATTCCGCTAGCTGAAAAATAACTATTTAATGTTAATAATTTATAAGCAAACTCTTTTGAACCAGTGTAACAATGCATAAGAATTTTTGGTTTGAAATTTTTATAAATACTTAGAGTTTCAAAAGTTTCTTTTTCTGCATTTCTAGAATGAACTATAATTGGAACATTTAATTCAATCGAAGCTTCTATGTGATATTTAAAACTGGATATTTGTTGTTCTTTAGAACTATGATTGTAATAGAAATCCAAACCACTTTCTCCTACAGCAATAATTTTTTCATTAGATCTAACGTTATTTATAATTTCTTTTTTTGTAGTTTTGTCAGCTGAGGTTTCATGTGGATGTATACCAAATGTTCCATAGATAATCGGATCAAATTGAACAATTTTTATAATTTTTTTAAAACTATCATTCGTAGTACAAATAGATAAAATTTTTTCCAAACCATTTTCTTTAGATCTAATGACAACATTCTTAAGATCACTAAACATTGGCTCATGATCTAAATGACAGTGTGAATCAATCATTTTTTTCTATTTTTTTAAACAAAATATCAATTTTCTTAATTTTATCATTTGATTTTAAACTTTCATGATATTTAATAGAATCAAATTTAAGATCATTTTGTTTTAAATTAAAAATTTCTAAAACTTTTAATGAAGTTTCAGGAATAATTGGATTTAACAAAATAGAAATTTTTCTAATAATCTCTAACGAAACATAAACTATAGTATTCAATCTTTTAATATCAGATTTTTTCTTCCATGGTTCCTGATCATTGAAATATTTATTTGCATCAAATAAACAATCAACAATAAAATTTGTATATAAATTTAATTCCTGTCTATCCATATGTGATCTTAAAAGTTTACCACTATCCCCTACTTTATTTAAAATTAACAAATCTTCTTTTTCAAATTTATTTTTTTCAGGTATTAAAAGGTTACAGTTTTTTTCGTTAAATGAAATTACCCTTTGGCATAGGTTGCCATAGTTATTTGCTAAATCGCTATTTATGCAATTTTCTAGTTTGTCTTGAGAGATACTTCCATCATTTCCAAATGAAACTTCCTTAAGTAAGTAATATCTTAAAGGGTCTAGACCATATTTTTCAACAATTTCTAAAGGATCTAAAATGTTGCCTTTTGATTTAGACATTTTTTCTTCTCCAGACAATATCCATCCATGACCATAGACTCTTTTCGGTGGGGGTAAATCAGCAGCCAACAAAAAAGCTGGCCAATATACAGCATGAAACCTTAGTATGTCTTTTCCAATCATGTGAACATCTGCAGGCCAAAAATTTTTATATTTTTTATTTTTTGTATCAGGATAATTTAATGCACTAATATAATTTGTTAGGGCATCCAACCAAACATAAATTATATGATCATTATTGTTAGGTACTTTAATGCCCCAAGAGAAAGATTTTCTACTTATTGATAAATCTTTAAGACCGCTTTTTACAAAGCTTATAACTTCATTTCGCCTAGAATTGGGTAGAATAAAATTTGGGTTTTCATCATAAAATTTTAATAATTTTTTTTCCCATTTAGATAGTTTAAAAAAATAAGATTCTTCTTCAACCCATTCAACTTTAGAACCAGAGTTAACTGAAATATTGACACCATTATCTTCTTTAATTTCATCTTCATTGTAAAAAGCTTCATCAGAAACAGAATACCAACCTGAATATTTTGACAAATAAATCTCATTTTTTTCTTCTAAAATTTTCCATAAATTTTGAACAGATTTAACGTGTCTATCCTCTGTAGTTCTAATAAAATCAGTATTTGAGAGGTTAAGTGTATTAGATAAATTTCTAAAAGTTTTGCTTATTTCATCACAAAATTTTTTTGGGTCAATTCCCTTTTCTTCAGCTGCTCGCTGTATTTTTAATCCATGCTCATCTGTGCCAGTCAAAAATTCTACGTTATAACCATCCAATCTTTTAAATCTAGCTATTACATCTGAGACAATGCTTGAGTATGCATGTCCCATATGTGGTCTTGCTGATGGATAATATATTGGAGTGGTTATATAAAAATACTTACCCATTTAATAATTTTCCATTTAATTCAATTAAAATATTTTCAATATCTAAATTATATACATTGCACTCGTAAATTCTTGATAAAAAATATTTATATAGATTATAAATTTTATCTTTAGATTCAAAGTGAATTAACTTCTTATTAAAATATAATTCAACAAAAAAAGATATTTTATCTTTTATATATAAATCTTTTTTGTATAATTTTTTTTCAATTATCAATTTTAAAAAATCATCGATTGATATGTCTTCTTCAATTTTGTTGTTTTTAAAAAAATTGTACAATAAAATTATATCACCTGGTGAATTATAATTATTTTTAAAATCATTGCATAAATGATTGTAAAATTGAGAATTAGTTAATTTATCAATAATTATCAACCTATCTTCATTACTTAAATATAAATTAAATTTAATGCATCTAGATTTTAATGTATCAAGAATTTTTGTTTTGCTATCATGAATTAAAAAAAAAAATATTTTATCATTTGGTTCCTCAATAACTTTTAATAATGCATTAATTGAATTTATGTTTAAATGCTCAACATTATCAATTAATATAATTTTATAGTCATCATTAAATGAAGATTTATTTGTAAAATTAATCATTTCTCTTATTTTTGAAATTTGAATATTTTTCTTATCATCATTTGAAACCAAAAAAAAATTTGGATGCGAATTATTCAAAATTAAATTATAAGATCGGTTTTTTTTTGAAATTGAATTCTCTTTTAAATCATATTTGTTATCTTCGTTTTTAGAAAATATATAATTAGCAAAATGGTAAGCAAAAGTTGACTTACCAATTCCGCTATTTCCAGAAAAAATGATTTTATTAGGAAGTTGAGCATTGACGTAAAGTTTTTTTAAATTTAAAAAAATTTCATTATATCCTATAAGAGTAGAATTATTTGATGGAGTTATATTCATATAAATAAAAGAGAATTTATTTTTTTTTTGATTATTTTCTTATTTTCAGCAATTTGATTGTTAGAATTAATAATCATATATTTTTTTTTATTTTTAGATAGATGAATGTATCCTTTTTGAACTTTTTTATAAAAATTAATATTAAAATTATCATACCTATTTTTTTTTGATCTTTTTTTAAGTCTTAATTTAAGATTTTTCATATTTACAATATTTAAAAAAGTAAAAGTTGGTTTTAAGTTTTTTAATATAAATTTATTTAAATTAATAATTAGATTTTTATTAATACCCATTCCGTAATGTTGATATGCAATAGTAGAATCCACAAATCTGTCTATTAATATAATTTTTTTTTTATAATTTTTTTTAATTATAGATTGATAGTTTTCATTTCTTGAAGCCATATAAAGAAAAAGATCTGTCAATTTATTAAAATTTGAACTTTTTTTTAAAATTAAATTTCTTATTTTTTCTGAGTTTTCTGATCCACCCGGTTCTCTCAAACTTATATATTTAATTTTCTTTTTTTTAAGATATTTTTCTAAATTTTTAATATGAAAACTTTTGCCGGAACCTTCAATACCTTCAAAAACTATAATTGGATATTTATACATCACCCCAGATTAAATAATTTATTGACGTTAAAATTCTGGATATAATATTTTTTTTACTAACATTTTGTGATGCTAAAAGATTATGTTCTGACAAAATATTTCCATCATAATTAATTATAAGTTTCGCAATTACATCATCTTTTTTGATTGGAGCTTCGATAGGACCGTCATATAATACTTTAACTTGGAGTTTTTTAAGCCTTGCTTTTTTTACAGTCTTGTAGATGTCTAAATCACTATAAACTCCCACTCGGTCTTTTTGACCAAGCCAAACATCTAGTTCAAGAATATCATTTCCTTTTTTTGCAATTTCAACTGTATCAAAGTTAGTTAAACCCCATGTTAAAAGTTTTTGTGATTCTTTGGATCTTAAATTTCTGGTTTCAAATCCACTACCAACAGCAATTAATCTCCTATTATTTCTTTTAATAGATGAAGCTAAAGAATATTTTTCATAAGAAAGAAATCCTGTTTTAATTCCATCAACACCAATTTTTTTATATAAAAGTGGATTTCGATTTCCTTGAGTTATTGGATCTCCACCTGTTCTATTCCATGTAAATTCTTTTTCTTTAAAGTATTCATAAAATTCTGGGTAATTTTTAATTAAATAATTAGACATAATTAATATATCTCTAACTGTAGAAAGATTATCTGGATGATTTATGCCCGATGAATTAGCAAAGTTTGTATTTGTCATTCCAATTTCATTAGCTTTAGCAGTCATCATGATGGCAAATTCTTCTTCTGTACCAGCAATACCTTCAGCCAACGCTACACAAGCATCATTTCCAGATGATACAATTATGCCTCTTAAAAGATTCTCCACGCTAATTTGATCATTTATCATTATAAACATAGACGAATATCCAGCCTGTGAAAGTCTCCAGGCATTTTCAGACACAAAAAATTTTTCATCAAGTTCTAAATGTCCTTGTTTAATTAAATCAAAAGCAATTATAGAAGTCATTATTTTTGTCATTGATGCTGGAAATATTCGCAAATCAGGATCTTTTTCGAAAAGTATTTTTCCTGACAAGAAATCTTGCAATATTACTGTCCTAGCTTTTATATCAAATTCAGAAGAATAAATTTTTGTATAAAAAATAGTAAAAAATAACAAAACTGTTGTTATAAATATTTTTTTCATAATTTTATTATTTCTATGTTTTCAAAATTTAAAGGAGTTATATCATCAAATGCATTTTTTAAAGATTTTAAATTTTTGAATGGCCCAAAATAAACTCTAAAACTTGTATTAGAAATTTTAGAAATTTTAGAATTTTTTAGATTTAGTTCATCTTTCATTCTTTTTTGCATCATAATTGCTGTATTTTCATAATAAAAATCTGCAATTTTAATTATATAATTAAATTTGTTCTTTTTCTGATCTTTTTTATTTTCTTTTTTATTCAAACTTAAATCATTTACACTTATACCTTCAACCGGAGCTTTTTCTGCAACTTGTTTTTCTTCCTCATACATTTTGGCTTTTTTGGCAAGAAAAGTTGAATTTTCAGATACAGTTTTTATTTCAACGTAAGGCTCTGACTCATTTAACTCAAGTTCTTCATATATCCTTTGTGAGACAACAGAATTAAAAAAATTTGGATATTTTGATTTGGAACCAACTTTAGCTAATATTGACTTGTTATTTAAAAGGTTCGTAATTTTAACATTTGTGTTTTTTTTAAGATTTTTTTGAAAAACAATTAAAGATCTTTCATCAATTTTATTATTAATTAATTTTTTTTTTTTTAAATCCTCATTAAAAAGCAAAGTAAATCCTTTATTTGAATAAATTTCAGATTGTATAATTTCTTTTTTTTGTGATTTATCAATATTGCTTGTAGTACATGAATATATAAACAAAAAAAATACAATAAAAATTTTATAATTCATTTTTAAATTTATCCTTTAACGTACATACAGCTAATGCAAATCTTAAAGATCTGTTCCATTTAAGTATTAATTCATAATTATCAAAAGTTAAATAGGCAGGTTCTAATAATTTTGAATTTTCCACTATTTCTCTATCTGGAGTTATTATACCAGTAATTAAATTTTCATTAATTTTAATTTTATCATAATCAACTATGTATTTTTTAAAGTATTTAAATTTTTTTTTATTATTAATTTTTTTAGCGGATGTATTAAGATATTTTACAGGAATATTTTCTTTTAATTTAATTTTATAAAAACAAGGATTGTTTTTTTTCCAGCCTAAATTGTTAATGTAATTAGCAGCAGAAGCAAATGAATCTTCGACAGATTTTAAGTCAATCAAATCATCATTATTATAGTCCAAAGCATAATTTTTTATAGTTGATGGCATAAATTGAAAATTACCAAAAGCTCCTGCCCAAGATCCATACAATAAGTCACTATCTACAATTCCTGAGTCAATTAATCTTAGAATAATAATTAATTCTTTAGTAAAAAATTCACTACGTCTTTTATCATAACTTAATGTCGCTAATGATGACAAGATATCCATTTTTCCTAGATACTTTCCAAAATTAGTTTCAATTCCCATTAGAGATAAAAGTAACTCTTTTTCCACATTAAATTTTGATTCAACATTTAATATTAAGGGGCTATTTTTAATAAACAAATTTTTACCCTTTTTTAATTTTTCAGTCGAAGTTCTTTTTCCTATATATGTATTTGTATCTTCGTAAAATTCAGGTTGATACCTGTCATATTCAATAACTTTTGGAAGAAACTTAACTTTAGACATTGTTTTGTCCAAAGTTTCTTTTGATATACCTTTTTCCATTGCATAATCTTTAAATGAAATTATCCAACTATTAAAATCTTTTGCAAAAATAGGGTAAATATTATTTAAAGAGATTAAAGTAATGTAAAATATAATTTTAATTATTTTCATACAAATCTCTTAAATAAATTAATACAGCAAACCATATAAAAATAAAACTTATGAGCTTGTTTGTAGAAAATGGTTCATTGTAGTAAAAATATCCCAGTAAAAATTGACTAGTTGGGGTGATAAAAAAAATCATTCCAGATGCACTTAAACCACATTTTTCAACACCTTTAATAAACATAAACAAAGGAATCACTGTCATAGGGCCAGCTAGAAATAACAAAAACATATTTTTTGGACTAGATAAAGAAAAATCATTTAAACCTTTTTGAACTATAAAATAAAAAATAATAAGAGCTATTGGTAAAATAAAAAGACTCTCAATAAGCAATCCTATATCAGTGTCAACATTGATTAATTTTCTTAAGAGATTATAAGTAGCCCATAAAATTGCCACGACTATTCCAACCCAAGGAAATGATATCAAGTTAAAAGATAAATATATTGAAGAACATATAACTATTAAAATTGCAAAAATTCTTTTTTTATTTAGCTTTTCATTTAAAAATAAGTAACCAAAAAAAACACTTAAAATTGGAAATATAAAATAACCATAACTAGCATCAATAATTCTATTTGTTGAAACAGCATAAATCCAAGTAGACCAATTACCAAAAATTAAAAAACTTGTTACAAATAAAATGAAAAAATTTTTTTTATTTATTAAAATTTTTTTAAATAAATACCATTTTTTTAATATTGTGGTTGTTATGAGTAAAAAAAAACTTGTCCAAATACATCTATGAACAACAACTTCTAATGTTCCAGCAAAAGCAATATATTGAAAAAAGTAAGTTCCCAATAAACCCCACCACAACGATCCTGTCGTTGCAGATAAAGCTCCATTTTTAAATTCTTTTGTATTCATAATAGATAGAAATGAATGCTTCTTATACTATTTTTTTATTGAATTTAATAATTTTACTTATAAAAACATCGAAACGGAGAGATGGCTGAGCGGTTGAAAGCACCGGTCTTGAAAACCGGCAAAGGGGCAACTCTTTCCTGGGTTCGAATCCCAGTCTCTCCGCCATTAAAATTAAAATTTTTGAAAACTTTTAATTAAATTTGTAAAAGATATTTTGTCATTTAAAATATTATTTTTAATATTTATTAGACATTCATCATCTAAATTAACTAAAAAATCTAATTCATTTAATTCTGTTAAATTTAAATCATTAATTATAGAACTAACAAAACTGGTCATTAGTATATCCATTTCCTTGGTGCCTCTGTACGAAGCTCTATAAATAATTTTATTTTTAAGCTCTTCTTTATTTTCAAACATAGATATATATATAAAATAATGAATAGTTATGAATACTTACTGCAAGATATCAATACAATAAAAGGTATAGGAACAAAAACTTCAAAATTATTTAAAAAAAAGAACATTAATACAATATTTGATTTACTTTGGAGTCTTCCACGAAGTTCAATAGACAGAACAAATTTGATTAAAATCAATGAATTACAAGTAGGAAAAATACAAACAATTACGGTAAATGTAATAAAATATAATTTTCCCAGAATTAGAAATTTGCCCAATAAAGTTTTTTGTGAAGATGATACAGGAAAAATAGAATGTATTTTTTTTAATAGTTATGAAGGTTATATTAAAAAAATACTACCAATAAATTCAACAGTTACTATTAGCGGAAAAACTGGCTATTATAAAAAAAAATATCAAATAACAAACCCAACTTACATATCAACAAATACAGATTCAGTAAAAAAAATTTTTTCTAACTATAGTCTTACAGAAGGACTTACTGAAAAGAAATATAATACTATAATCAAAGAAGTATTAAAAAATATTCCAGATTTGAAAGAATGGTTAAGTGATGAGATATTAAAGAAGTTCAATTTTATTTCGTGGAAAAATGCATTACTAGAATTACATGATCCAAAAAATATAAAAAAAAAAGGAAATTTTTTAAATAGACTTATATTTGATGAAATAATTGCAACTTTTTTAATTAACTCCAAGGTAAGAAAAACAATTAAAAAAATTAAAAAAATAAACAAAAAATTCAACGATAAAAAATTTTGTAAAATAAAAAATAAGATTGGCTTTGAATTAACAAATGATCAAAAAACTGCAATCGAGCAAATTAATAATGATTTAAAATCAAATCAAAAAATGTTTAGACTTTTGCAAGGAGATGTGGGTAGCGGAAAAACTATTGTTGCATTGATTGTTTCTGCCAATGTTATTTCAAGTGGTTTTCAAGTCTGTCTAATGGCGCCAACGGAAATACTTGCCAAACAACATTATAATCTTGCAAGTAGATTATTTGACAAAGATATTAATATTAAAATTTTAACTAGCAAAACTGAATATAAAGAAAGAAAAAAAATACTTAGAGATCTAAATAATAATAATATTAATTTTTTAATTGGAACACATTCCCTTTTTCAAGAAAAAATCAAATATAATAATCTTGGTTTAATAATTATTGATGAACAGCATAAATTTGGTGTTAAACAAAGAAAAAAACTTTCTGATAAGGGTGGTAAAAATTGTGATGTTCTAGTTATGTCAGCAACACCCATTCCTAGAACTATGATAATGACTGTTTTTGGAGATATGGATACGTCAATAATAAAAAATAAACCCAAGAACAGAAAAGAAATTAAAACTTATAGTAAATTAGAAACTAAAACTAACGAGATTATAAAATTTGTCAAAAAACAAATTAACCAAAAAAACCAAGTTTTTTGGGTATGTCCATTGATCGAAGAGTCAAAAAAAGTAGATCATCAATCTTCCGTAAAAAGATATGAAAATTTAAAAAAAATATTTAAAAATAAAGTTGGTCTATTACATGGAGCTTTGGACAAAGAAGAAAAAAATAATATTTTGCTAAACTTTTTAAATAAAAAAATAGACATATTAGTTTCTACAACTGTTATAGAAGTTGGAATTGATTTTCCTAACGCAAATCTAATTATTATTGAAAATGCCAATAAGTTTGGACTATCACAACTACATCAGCTAAGAGGACGAGTTGGTCGTGGCGATAAGGAATCTTATTGCATTTTAATGTTTAAATCTAATCTAAGTGAAAATGCAAAGAAAAGAATAAATATTTTAAAAGGAACAAGTGATGGTTTTAAAATATCAGAGGAAGACATGAAGTTAAGAGGCTATGGAGATCTTCTTGGGTTCAAACAAAGTGGATTACAAAGTTTCAGACTAGCTGACCCAGTTTTAAATGAAGATCTTTTTCTACTAGCAGAAAAAGAGGTTAAAAAAATAGAATTAGAAGATCAAAATTTAAATAAATATATGGCACTTTTAAAGTTATATGATCGAGCTGATATTTTAAATGACCTTGTTTAACTTTTTGGATTGGAAGTTCCAGCAGAGACTATAAATTTTGAGGCTTCTTCAAAACTCATATCCAAATATATAACTTCTTTTTTTGGAAACATTAATAAAAAGCCGCTAGTTGGATTTGGGGTAGTTGGAATAAAAACATTTACCAAAGTATCATTAGTTTTCTTACTAATTTCGCCTTTATTATCTTTTGTAGCAAAACCTACTGCCCATGAACCTTTGGAGGGATACTGAACTAAAACTACATTCTTTTTTTTACCTTTTTTATTTGCAAATGTCTCAGTCATTTGACCTATAGCTGAATATATAGTTCTAAGAAAAGGTATTTTTTTTAATAGATCGTTTATTAATCTCAAAATTCTTCTTCCAATTAACGATAGAGAGATAAAACCAATTAAAGTAATAAAAATTATAGATAAAATGATTTCTAGACCTGGAATTGAAAATGGTAAATAACTATTAGGATTTATTTCTTCGGGTATAAGTTTAGATGAAATAGAAATTAAAAATATTGTTAAATATAAAGTAAATCCTAGCGGAACTAAAACTATTATTCCTGTAATAAAATAGTTTCTCAATCTTTTACCTAAAGATGCTTTTTTTATTTTAATTTTTTTCATTATAATACTTCGTATTGTATAGCAAATATTTTGATTAAATCGAGCATATCATTCCAATATAACGTCGTTCTTTATATCTATTATTAATAAATTAAGATAAATTAAATAAATGCATAGAAGATTTTTTTTACAAGCTCTTGGATGCGGCTGTCTATCATTAGGAATTTCTTCATGTACGACAGTTCCTATTACAGATAGAAAACAATTAAAATTAATCCCAGAAACTAAACTTAATGCTCAAGCTGCACAAATTTATGAAAAAATTAAAGAAAAAGAAAAGTTAAGCGATGACATCAAACAACTTGATGAAATTAAAGAAATAGGAAATAGAATAGAATATTCAATAAGTGAATATTTTGAGAGTTCAAATATAAAAGACCCTACTATTGGATTTGATTGGGAATATATTTTGATAGATAACAAAAAAGTTAAAAATGCATGGTGTATGCCTGGTGGTAAAATTGCTGTTTACACAGGAATATTAGAAGTCACAAAAAATAATAATGGACTTGCTGCTGTTATGGGGCATGAAATTGCGCATGCTGTAGCTAAACATTCTGTTGAAAGAGCAAGTCGTAACGTTGCTACAAATGTTGTTTTACAAGTTACTGATATTTTGTCTGGAGGGAAACTTTCAACAGTTAATAGAACCACTGGCATGAATACTGTAGGTTTATTGACACAAATGGGCATACTAAATCCATTTAATAGAAAGCAAGAAAGTGAAGCTGATTATCTAGGGATAATTTTTTCTTCTTTGTCAGGTTATGATATTAGGGAAACTCCAAAACTATGGAAAAGAATGAAAGAATCCAATAAAGGTAAAGAGCCACCAGAATTTATGAGTACACACCCATCATCAGATAATAGAATTAAAAAACTTAATGAATGGATGAATGAAGTTACATTAAAATATCCACCAATAGAACAAACTTAACTTAATTTAATGGTGAGCCCTGTTGGACTCGAACCAACGACCCATTCCTTAAAAGGGAATTGCTCTACCAACTGAGCTAAGGGCCCAACGCGTTTCTTATATTGATTTTTTTTATTTAATCAATCTTAAATATCATAGCTTATTAATATATTTATCATGAAATTGTCGAAATGTACCATTTTTAATATTTTTTCTAATTGCACTCATTAACTCCTGGTAAAAATTAATATTATGCAATGTTAATAACATTGATCCAAGCATTTCATTTGTGTTGAATAAATGATTTAAATAATTTTTAGAATATTTTTTTAAACTAAAATTATTTGTATTAATATCAAGAGGGTCATTATCATTTTTATATTTAGAATTACGGATATTTATTCTACCGTTCCATGTAAAAGCTAACCCAGTTCTACCTGAGCGAGTTGGTAAAACACAATCAAACATATCAATGCCTCTTTTAACAGCACCCAATATATCAGATGGGGTTCCCACACCCATTAAATATCTTGGTTTTTCATTAGGCATTAAATTTGTTAAATCATCTAAAACTTTAAACATTTCTTTTTGACTTTCGCCAACTGCTAAGCCGCCAATCGCATATCCATTAAAATCAATATTTAGCAACTGTTCTAAAGAAATAATTCTTAAATCTTTAAACAAACCTCCTTGAATTATTCCAAAAATAGCTTTATACGGGTTCGTTCCAAAAGCTTTTTTTGATCTATCTGCCCAATACATTGACAAATCCATGGATTTCTTAATTTTTTTATAATCATTACTTTTTTTTGGGCATTCATCCATTGCCATTACAATGTCAGAATTAAGAGATTTTTGAACTTTTATACTCTCTTCAGGACTTAAAATAAATTTTTTACCATCTATGTGGGATTGAAATATTGCGCCTTTTTCTCTATCAATTTTATTAAGTTTGGATAATGACATTACCTGGAATCCACCAGAGTCAGTAAGTATTGGTAATTTACAATTCATGAATTGATGCAAGCCACCCAATGATTCAATTCTTTTAACACCAGGTCTAATCATTAAGTGATAGGTGTTTGATAGTATTATTTCACTACCAGTTTTAATTATATCATCAATAAATGCTCCTTTAACTGTGCCCTGTGTACCCACAGGCATAAAAGCTGGAGTACTTATGTTTCCTCTATGGGTTTTAATTAATCCTAATCTAGCTCGCTTGTCATTTTCTATAACATTAAAAGTAAACTTTTTTAATGCCATTAATATTTTAATTACAAAGATTTAAAACTTATAATTTTATCTGGATCAGAAACAGCGCCGTTTTGACCGTCCCCTCTTTTAATTTTATCAATGTGTTCCATTCCCTCAATTACTTTTCCAAATACTGTATATTCTCTATCTAAGAATGGAGAAGCTTCAAAGCATATAAAGAATTGACTATTGGCACTATTTGGATCAGAAGATCTTGCCATAGATACAGTTCCTTTTTCATGAGGCAAATCATTAAATTCAGCAGGTAAGTCTGGAAGGTCTGAGCCACCCATACCGGCTCTTTTTAAGTCAAATTCTTTTGATGAAGAATTGCCAAATTTTACATCACCGGTTTGTGCCATAAATCCATCAATAACTCTATGAAAAACAACATTGTCATATAAGCCATCATCTGCAAGCTTTTTTATTCGTTCAACATGCTTTGGTGCTACGTCATCAAATAATTCTATTTTTACATCTCCGGTTTTAAGTTTTAACATCATTATATTCTCCTTTGAATAAGCGTTGTTAAAAAATATCAAGCTAATAATAAATATTATATTAACTAGATATTTATTCATATTTTTTTTTTAATGAATTAATTGTACTTTTTGTTGTAAATTTTTTTATATCACCATTTAATTCGGCAATTTCTTTTATTAGTCTTGAAGATATAATCTGATTTTTAGCATCAGACATTAAAAAAATTGTTTCAATATTACTATTAAGCTTTTTATTCATCCCAGCCAATTGAAATTCATATTCAAAATCAGAAGCTGCCCTTAAACCTCTTAAAATAATATTTGATTTATATTTTTCACATAAATCAGTTGTTAAAGAATTAAATGAAATTATCTTTATTTTATTTTTATTAAATTTTAGATCAGAAAAAAGAGCTTTGTTTACAATTTCAATTCTTTCATCAATTGAAAATAGATAATTTTTTTGGTTGCCATTGGATATAGCAACTGTTATTTTATCAACAATTTTTAAAGATTTTTCTATTACATCAATATGACCGTAAGTGATAGGATCAAAGGTTCCCGGGTATATACCAGTTTTTTTCATTAAACTAAATTATCATCAATTTTAATTGCAGAAACAACTTTTTCTTCACCAGATAGTTTAATTATTCTAACTCCTTGAGTGTTTCTTCCTGCAACTCTAATTTCTTTAACTGCAGTTCTAATTGCTCTGCCCTTATTTGTAGAGATTAGTATTTCGTCACCCTCATTGACTGGGAATGAAGATGAAACATTTCCATTTCTTGAAGAATTAACTATTCCTATAATTCCTTTTCCACCTCTATTAGTAACTCTATAATCATTATGGTCGGTTCTTTTTCCGTAGCCATTTTCAGTTATTGATAATATAAATTTTTCTTTAGCTTTTAATTCAGCTTTTTTATTTTTATCTAATTTTTCACTTTTTTTAATATTATCATGGTTAATAATTGACAATGAAACAATATTATCATTTTGTTTTAAGTTAATACCTCTAATTCCTTTAGAAGATCTTCCTTTAAAAACTCTAAGTTTTTTTGATTCAAATCTGATACACTTTCCAAACTTAGTGCTTAAAATTACATCTTGATCATCTTTACAAATTTTAACCCCAATTATTTTATCATTAGAGTCTAATTTCATTGCAATTTTACCTGATGTATTAATTGAAGAAAAATCTTCTAAGTTATTTTTTCTAATTTTGCCATCTGAAGTAGCAAAGATTATATACATGCCCTTTGAGTCAGTATTCTCATCAGGATAAGGCATAATTGAGCTAATAGATTGATGATTTTTTAATGGTAATATATTAAATAAAGATTTACCTCTTGATATGGATGAGCCTTCAGGAATTTTCCATGCTTTAACTCGATAAACTAAGCCTTCAGTAGAAAAAAACAACACTTGAGTGTGAGTGCTAACTGATAAAGTTTGAACCACTGAATCTTCGTCTCTAGTGATAATGCCAGTTTTACCTTTGCCACCTCTTTTTTGTTGTTTAACGGTCCTAAGCGCTCCCCTTTTTATATATCCTTGTAACGTAACTGTTATTATAACACTTTCTTTTTGAATAGTTTCTTCGATATCATAATTTAATATAGCGTCAATTATTTGAGTTCTTCTAGGAACAGAAAATTTTTCTTTTATTGATTTTAATTCATTGCTTATAACTTTAAGCAATTCTTTTTTAGAATTTAAAATTTTTTTATAATATATTATTAAATCTGATAATTTATTGATCTCTAATTTTATTTCATTGATACCAAGAGTAGTTAATTTTTGTAGTCTTAATTCTAAAATAGCATTCACTTGATGGTCAGTGAGAACATATTGAGATGTGCTTTTTTTATTTTCAATTAACTTAATAAAATTTTGAGACTTTGAAGTTTTCCATTTGTTTTTTAATAAAATTTTTTTTGCCTCTTCGGGTGTTTTTGATGAACGAATAATTTTTATAACTTTATCTAAATTTTCAACAGAAATTGATAATCCAATTAAAATATGCGCTCTATCTTCGGCTTTATTTAATTCAAATTTTGTTTTCTTAATTACAACATCTTCTCTAAATATTAAAAATTGTTCTAAAAAATCTTTAAGATTACAAGTTTTTGGCTTTTTGTTTACTATTGCTAAAGTGTTAAAACCAAAAGAACTTTCAATAGAAGTATATTTAAACAATTGTCTTTTGACAGTTTCTGGTTCTACGCCAGATCTTAGATCTATAGCAACTCTTATACCTTCTCTATTTGATTCATCTCTAATATCTCTTATTCCTTCTATTTTTTTATTTCTGACCAAGTCAGCTATTTTTTCATTTAATACTGATTTATTTACTTGATATGGAATAGATGTAATTACAAGTCTATCCCTATTATTTTTTAAATTTTCCACTGCAATTTCACCTCTTATTTTAAATGAACCTCTTCCATTTTTATAACCTTCTTTAATAATGTTCTTTCCAATAATAATACCGCCTGTAGGAAAGTCAGGTCCAGGAATATGTTTCATTAATTCTTTAATTTTTATGTCTTTGTTATTAATCAATGCAAGAGTTCCATTTATAATTTCTCCTAAATTATGAGGAGGAATACTTGTGGCCATACCTACGGCAATACCACCAGCGCCATTTACAAGTAAATTAGGATATTGAGCGGGAAGAACCGTTGGTTCCCTTTCGGTTTCATCATAATTGTTTTTAAATTCAACAGTATTTTTTTCAATATCATCTATTAAGAATTGAGAAATTTTAGCTAGTTTGGTTTCTGTATACCTCATAGCAGCTGGAGGATCTCCATCAATAGAACCAAAATTTCCTTGTCCATCAATAAGAGGTAAGCTCATTGAAAAATCTTGAACCATTCTTACTAAAGCATCATAAACAGCTTGATCGCCATGCGGGTGATATTTACCAATAACATCTCCTACAATTCTTGCAGATTTTCTGAATTGTTTTGACCAATCAAAGCCTCCTTTGTGCATTGCAAAAATTATTCTTCTATGTACAGGTTTTAATCCATCTCTTACGTCTGGAAGTGCTCTACTAATTATTACACTCATTGCATAAGATAAATATGACGAACTCATTTCATCATACATTGAGATTGATTTTATATTTTGATTTTTAGAAATTTCGTCTTTTTGCATAAAAACTAAAATGGAATATCGTCATCCAATTCGTTTTGCGATGACTGAACATCTTGGTCAAAGCTCTGTTTATTGTCTTGAGATGATATAGAGCCCTGATTTCCACCACCAAGCATAGTCAAAGAAGAATTAAAACCTTGGATTATAATTTCAGTTGAATATTTATCTTGTCCAGTTTTTTCATCTTTCCACTTTCTCGTACTTAACTGTCCTTCAATATAAACCTGAGCACCTTTTTTTAAATATTGCTGAACAACATTTACAAGACCTTCATTAAAAACAACAACCCTATGCCATTCTGTTTTTTCCTTTTTTTCACCAGTATTTTTATCTTTCCATGATTGGCTTGTGGCCAAACTCAATCTTGCTACATTTTTACCATTAACCATTTGTTTAATTTCGGGGTCTGCTCCCAAACGACCTATTAACAACACTTTATTTAAGCTTCCTGCCATAAAATTTAAATTTTTTTGATTTGATTTATATATATATATATCACAATTTTACTTGAATATTAATTTAATTAAATTAAAGCAACAAAAATTATGCTCAAAAAGATAGTTATTAAAGGTGCAAAAGAACATAATTTGAAGAATATTTCTATTGAGATTCCAAAGGACAAATTTGTAGTCATAACAGGTCTTTCTGGATCAGGAAAATCATCTTTAGCATTTGATACAATTTATGCAGAAGGACAAAGAAGATATGTGGAAAGTCTTTCTGCCTATGCAAGACAATTTTTAGATAAAATGAAAAAACCAAAAGTTGACTTGATCGAAGGACTTAGCCCAGCAATATCAATTGAACAAAAGAATACTTCTAAAAATCCAAGATCAACAGTTGCCACTGTAACAGAAATTTATGATTACATGAGAGTTTTATATGCAAGAGTTGGTATACCTTACTCACCATTCACAGGAAAACCTATAACATCACAAACTATTTCTCAAATTGTTGATAAAATTAAAGAATTACCAAAAAAATCAACAATATATTTATATGCTCCTGTAGTTCGTGGTCGTAAAGGAGAATATAAAAAAGATATTTTATCATATAAAAAAAGAGGTTTTAGAAAAATTAAAATAGACAACAAGTTATATGAAATTGATAATGTCCCTGAATTAAATAAAAAAGTTAAACATGAATTATCAGTACTTGTAGATCGTATAATAATAAATTCTTCCCTTGGAAATAGATTGGCAGAAAGTGTTGAAACAGCAATAAATTTAGCAAATGGTTTATTGTTTGTAGAGTATGAAAATGAAACTATACCAAAAAAATTTAGAAAAATAGAAAAAATAATTTTTTCAACAAAATTTGCATGCCCAGAAAGTGGCTTTACAATTGAAGAAATTGAACCAAGATTGTTTTCATTTAATAGTCCTTACGGAGCTTGCGAAGAATGTGATGGTATTGGTGTAAAATTAAATGTTGATCCAAATTTAGTTGTTCCAAATGAAAAAAAAACTATCGCTGATGGAGCAATAGTTCCATGGTCTAAGTCCTCTACTTTATATTATGCTCAAACTTTATCTTCCCTTTCTAAACATTATGATTTTTCTTTAGATCAAAAATGGGAAAAACTATCAAAAAAAATTAGAGATATTATTTTTTATGGCTCTGATGATGAAGAAATTAAATTTAGTTATGATGATGGGTATGAAAAATATTCTCATAAAAAAACTTTTGAAGGTGTTATAAATAATTTAGAAAGAAGATATTTAGAAACTGATAGTGATTGGAAAAGAGAGGAAATTGCACAATATCAATCTGATACAAAATGTGAAAGATGTAATGGATATAGGTTAAAAGATGAAGCACTCTGTGTAAAAATTGATAAATTTAATATCAGTGAAATAACAGATAAATCAATCTTAGATTCAATAGCATGGTTCAAATCTCTTGAAAAAAAATTAGATACCATGCAATTAAAAATTGCTGAACATATATTAAAAGAAATTAATGAAAGATTAGATTTCTTGCTAAATGTAGGTTTAGACTATCTTACACTATCGAGAGAATCTGGAACTTTATCCGGTGGTGAGTCTCAAAGAATAAGGTTAGCTTCACAAATAGGTTCAGGACTTACTGGAGTTTTGTATGTTTTAGATGAACCATCTATAGGATTACATCAAAAAGATAACATAAAGTTAATCAAAGCACTAAAAAGATTAAGAGATTTGGGAAACACTGTAATAGTTGTTGAACATGATACTGAAACAATGGAAAATGCAGATCATATAATTGACCTAGGACCAGAAGCAGGAAATAATGGTGGTGAAATTGTTGTTGATGGCAGCTATGAAGACATTACAAAAAGTGAAAAAAGTATTACAGGAAAATATTTATCTCATAAAT
>CAZABF010000006.1:0-19137 GCA_964483495.1 uncultured Candidatus Pelagibacter sp.
TTTCAATTTTTTTTCTTCCTAATTTTACAAAATGTTCAGGTTTATTATATTTTGGGTATATATTTTTCGTTGCATTATTTACGTTAACATCTGTAGTTTGTGCTGATAAAGCAACAGATACTAAAAGAGTAAATTTATTTTTATGTTTTAAAGGAATTGGTGTTTTTGGGTAAATCTTATTTAATATTTTTAATACTATTTTAGATCTTTGAACTTCATTCATTTAAAATTCAAAACGTCTCTCATTGAATAAAGGCCAGGTTTTTTATCCATTAACCACTTAGCTGCTGTGAATGCTCCTTCTGAATAAAGAGCTCTATCAAATGCTTCGTGATTTAATGTAATTATTTCTTTACCACTTGAGAAAGTTACTTCATGTTCACCGACAACTTCTCCTTTTCTTAATGAATTAAAATTTATTTTTTTTCCATAAGGAAAAGATTTTTTATTTAAATATTTTTTTCCCATTAATTTATAAAAGTTTTTATTTTTTCCAACAGCTATACCTTTTCCAAGCATTAAAGCTGTGCCCGAAGGATGATCTTTTTTATGTTTATGATGGATTTCAAAAACTTTGCTTAAAAAGTTGTTTCCAAGAGATTTTGATGCAATTTCAGTTAAATACATTAATAAGTTTATACCCAAACTCATATTTCCAGCTCTAAGTATTGGTATTTTTCTTGCATATTTTTTAATCAAGTTTTCTTCTTTTTTAGAAAATCCAGTTGTTCCAATAACTACTCTTTTTTTAAGTTTTGCTGCAATTTTTAAAACTTCAAATGTGCATTTAGGAACTGTGAAATCTATTATTAAATTAGCTTTTTTAAAGGCTTGCCCTGTATTTAAGCTAGGTTTAATTCCAGCAACTTTTTTATTAATAATTCTATTTTCTGTAAGAGCCACTATCTTAAAATTTTTATCGGATCTAGCAGATTTAACAATCTGTTGACCCATTCTTCCCATACACCCAGCGATAGCTAAATTAATTTTTTTCATTTCAAGATAAGGTATAAAACTATCATAACTGCTAAAACAATTATAGCCCAAATAGATAAATTTGTTAAAAACTGTTTTAATTTTGAATTAGATCTAAGAAATGTTGGGAGAACTAATATTAAAACAGCTATTAAAGATATTGCTGGGACGATTTCTTCCAATCCCATTTTTTAATTTTTCCAAAAACTCTTAGCTTTTTGAAAGAATTTTTTAATACTTGGATTTGATTTTTCATTTTCAATTTCTCTAAATTTTTCAAGCAATTCTTTTTGTTCACTATTTAATGAAACTGGAACTTCAGTATTAACCTGTACATAAAGATCACCAGTTCCACTTCCTCTCATATAAGGCATTCCTTTACCTTTCAATCTAAATTGTTTTCCACTTTGTGTTCCTGCAGGAATTTTAATTTTTGCTTTTCCACCATCAACTGTAGGTATTTCAATAGATGTTCCTAATGCTGCATCTGCAATAGATATTGGACATTCAAAAAATAAATTTTCATCTGATCTTTTAAATAAGTCATGCGAATAAACATTTATAAATAGATAAAGATCTCCATTTCCTGCTCCTCTGGAACCAGCTTCGCCTTTTCCCGCCAATCTAATTCTTGTACCATCATCGACACCTTTTGGAATTGTTACTGAAATTCTTTTTGATGCTTGTTGTTTTCCTTGTCCACCACAACTAGTACATGGATTTGTAATTTCCTCACCTGATCCTGAACATTGAGGGCAAGTTTGTTGAACGGTAAAAAACCCTTGACTTGATCTAACCTGACCATGACCACCACACATAGAGCATGAACCAACATTATGACCTGGTTTTGATCCTGATCCTTTGCATGTATCGCATTTTTCAGATGTTGAAAATTTAATGTCTTGTTTTTTTCCAGTATAAGCTTCTTCTAAAGTAATTGATAAATCATATCTTAAGTCAGAGCCTCTGTTGTTAGACCTTCTAGAGCGTCTTCCTTCACCAAAACCTTCTCCAAAAAAATCTTCAAATATGTCTGAAAAAGAACTAGAAAAATCAAAATTACCAAAACCACCTCTTCCACCACCACCATTTTCAAATGCTGCATGACCAAAGTTATCGTAACTTTGTTTACGCTCAGAGTTTGAGAGAACGTGGTAAGCCTCGGATGCTTCTTTAAATTTTTCTTCAGCTGCTTTATCACCTTTGTTTTTGTCTGGGTGATGCTTTACAGCTGATTTTCTATATGCTGATTTTATTTGATCTGGAGTTGCACTTTTATTTACACCTAAGACGTCGTAATAATCTCTTTTTGCCATAACTAATTAGACAAATAGTTGTTAGCTTAGGCGCTTTTTTCTTTATTATCGTCTTTTACTTCTTCAAAGTCTGCATCAACAACGTTATCGTCTTTTTTTCCTTCTTCTTTTACTTTTGCATCTTTTGGTGTGTCACCAGGTTTAGCACTTTGTTGAGATTTATAAATTGCTTCACCTAATTTCATCGAAGCTTGGACTAAATCTTGTATTTTTTTCTTAATGTCTTCAATATCAGTTCCTTTTAGCGCATTTCTCAAGTTGGCTGAGGCAGTTTCAATTGCTTTTTTATCAGCATCAGAAACTTTACTACCATGCTCTTTTAAATTTTTCTCTGTAGAGTGTAATAAAGTATCTGCTTGATTTCTTGCATCTACTGTTTCTCTTTTCTTTTTATCAGCCTCTTTATTTGATTCTGCTTCTTTAACCATTTTATTAATTTCTTCTTCACTTAAACCACCCGAAGCTTGAATTTGAATTTTTTGTTCTTTTCCAGTTCCCTTATCTTTTGCAGAAACATTTACAATTCCATTGGCATCTATATCAAAAGTAACTTCTATCTGAGGAACTCCTCTTGCAGCTGGAGCTATTCCAACCAATTCAAAATTTCCAAGTAATTTATTGTCTGATGCCATTTCTCTTTCACCTTGAAGCACTCTTATGGATACCGCAGGCTGGTTATCTTCTGCAGTTGAGAAAACTTGACTTTTTTTAGTTGGTATAGTTGTATTTTTATCTATAAGTTTTGTTGATACTCCACCAAGTGTTTCAATTCCTAACGACAATGGAGTAACGTCCAACAACAATACATCTTTAACATCTCCTTGAAGTACTCCTGCTTGAATCGCAGCTCCCATGGCCACTACTTCATCAGGGTTTACACTTTTATTTGGTTCTTTTCCAAAGAAGTTTTTGACTTCTTCAATTACTTTAGGCATTCTTGTCATTCCACCTACCAAAATTATTTCGTTAACTTCACTCGCAGATAATCCAGCATCTTTAAGTGCAGTTTTACAAGGTGGAATTGTTCTTGCAATTAAATCTTCAACCAAAGCTTCTACTTTTGCTCTAGTCATTTTTAAATTAATATGTTTTGGACCCGTTTTATCTGCAGTTACAAAAGGTAAATTAATCTCAGTCTGTGCTACAGAGGATAATTCAATTTTTGCTTTTTCAGCTGCTTCCTTCAATCTTTGTAATGCAAGTTTGTCCGATTTTAAATCAATTCCATTTTCTTTTTTAAATTCGCTTAATAAATAATCAACAATTGTGTTATCAAAATCTTCACCTCCTAAAAATGTATCACCATTAGTAGACTTAACTTCAAAAACTCCATCGCCAAGTTCTAAGATTGAAACGTCAAAAGTTCCTCCACCTAAATCATAAACTGCAATTTTTTTATTCTGTTTTTTTTTATCTAAACCATAAGCTAAAGAAGCTGCTGTTGGCTCATTAATTATTCTTAATACTTCTAATCCAGCAATTTTTCCTGCATCTTTAGTTGCTTGTCTTTGTGCATCATTAAAGTAAGCAGGAACTGTAATTACAGCTTTTGTAACTTCTTGTCCAAGATACTTCTCAGCAGTTTCCTTCATTTTTTGTAAAACAAATGCTGAAATTTGAGAGGGAGAATATTTTTTACTTCGAGCTTCAAGCCATGCATCACCACTATCTGAGTTTATAATTTTAAATGGAGATGTTTCGATATCTTTTTTTACCGTTGGATCTTCAAAGTTTCTTCCAATTAATCTTTTAACTGCAAATATTGTGTTTTCTGGATTTGTAACTGCTTGCCTTTTTGCAGGTTGACCAACTAATTTTTCTTCTCCTTCAGTAAACGCAACAACAGAAGGGGTAGTTCTAGCACCCTCAGCATTTTCTAAAACTTTTGGTTGCGTACCTTCCATGATTGCGACACATGAATTAGTTGTTCCTAAATCTATTCCTATTACTTTGCTCATAATTTTCTTTCCTCTTTCATATATGTGTTATTTTTTAATCTACAAGTTATTTGAAAAACTAATTTTCATTAGATTTTGATTGATTTTCCTCACTTTTCTGATCTTGCTTTAAATTTTCATCTTTTTTATTTATTTTTTTTGAAACTGCTACTAGAGAAGGTCTAAGCAACCTATCTTTCATCATGAAGCCTTTTTGGATTTCCTGAACTATTGTTCCAGGTTCCTTATTATCATCTTCAACTTCCATCATTGCTTGGTGTAAATTAGGATCTAATTTTTGATCAATTGATTTTATTTCTTCTATGTTATTTTTTTTTAGTATTGAGATCATGTCTTTTTGAATTACATTTAAATGATTGACTGTTTTTTTCAGTGCTTCAGAATTTTTTAAATTTTCATCACTTTCTAATGCAAGTTTTGATCTTTCCAAATTATCAATTAAATTTAAAGTTTCTCTAGCGAGCGAAAAACCTCCATAATCAAATGCGTCATCTTTTTCTTTTTCAAATCTTCTTCTTTGGTTTTCAATTTCAGCATAAGCCCTAGCAAGTTTGTCTTCCAATTCTTTTATTTTGTCTTCTGGCTTTAGATCTTTATTTTTAGAAGTTTTTTTTGGATCTTTATTTTCCTTAATTTCTTCTTTACTATCAGAATGAGAGTTTTGGTTTTCTTCTTTTTCCATACCCTTCTATATGGTAAGAAAAATGATAATTTCCAGATGAAAAAAGAAAAAATATTAAATTTATTTGTTGGGTCTAATAATCAAGGGAAAATAAAGGAAATAAGAGATTTATTGCCTAAAAAAGTACAAATATTAACTCCTAAAAACTTTAATTTAAAGAGTCCAAATGAAAATGGCAAAACTTTTGAGAAAAATTCGTTTCTTAAAGCAAAATTTTACTCAAAAAAAACTAAAATGATTTGTCTTGCAGACGATTCAGGACTTGAAATCGACAGCTTAAATCGACTTCCAGGAATTTATTCTGCAAGATGGGGAGGTAAAAATAATAATTTTAATTTGGCAATAAAAAAAGTCTATAAAGAACTAATAAAAAATGATGCAAATTGGTATAAAAAAAAACAGACTGCCAGATTTGTTTGTGCACTCACAATTTATTGGCCAAATAATAAATTTATAAATGTTTGTGGAAAGGTTGAAGGAGCTATTTCAAAATTTAAAAAAGGTAATAATGGTTTTGGGTATGATCCTATATTTATACCTATAAATAAAAAGCTTACTTTTGGCCAAATGAATCCAAAGGAAAAATATAAAATTGATCATAGAACAAAAGCTTTTAAAAAGATTAAAAAATTTTTTTAAAATTATTATCTTCAGCAACATAAAAATTTAATATGTGGTTTATTTTGTTTTTATTAATTTCAAAAATTCCTATTTTTCCCTTAAATTTATTTTTTTTATAAAAAATTTTATTATTAATAATAAAATCATTTTTATAAATTAAAAAATATACTAACCCTACTAAGTCAAAGCTCAGAAAAGATATTTGATTAGGATATTCGTTATAGATGCTAAAATATTCTGAAACAAAATTATCATAATTTTCTTTATTTATTGATGGAAAATAAATTGGCTGTAGATTTTCTTCTTTAAGAATTGATTTATCAAACCATTGATTGAGAGTTATATAGCTGACTCTATTAGAGGATACATCGGTATATAAAAGTGAAGTAGTAACACTTTTTAAACTTTCATCAAAATCAGCTATAATCACAGAATCAAAATTAATTCCTCCTAATGTGTCTTTTTTTTCTAAATTAGAAATTTTTTTTTTTTTATTGGATTCGTTGGAATTTTTTAATCTTATTATTTCATCCTTCAAATTTTGTTTTCTTTGAGGATATCTTGTTAATTTTTCTATTTGAGATGTTAAAATGGTTGGATCTGAGTCATAAATAAATTTATCTTTTAATTTTATTTTTGTTTTTTTAACCGCATCTTCAATTTCATTTTTAAATTCTGAGTTTGGAACTAATAGAATACTTCTTTCTAATTTAGCAAATTCTTGAAATTTTTTTATCGCATTTATTTGAGAAATTGCATTTATACCACCACTAATAACATTCTTAGGATTATTTATATTTGTATTTGATAAAGATAAAAATGTTACTTTATTTAATTCATCTAAATAAATTAAATTTTTATTAAAAACTGGTCCAATGATTATTTTTATACCTTGTTCGTAGAGTTCTTTGGAAACTCTTAAAGTAGTTTCTGGATTAGATTTAGTATCTCTTGGAACAATTTCTATCCTCAAGTCATCTATTTTGTTAATTGCTAATCTTGCAGATTTTAGTATTGAATTACCAACTTCTTTATACTCTCCCGATAAAGGAACAACTAAGCCTATTTTAATTTTTTCATCAGCTAAACTATGAAAAATATTAAGTATTAAACCTATAAATGTAAAAATAATAAATTGAATAAATTTTTTCATTTTAATGTTAATATTATAATCAATTAAAATAATGAATCTACAGACCGACTCACAAAATGATAATTTAAAATATGGTTTATATATTGTTTCTACACCTATTGGAAATTTAGAAGACATTACCCTTAGAGCACTGGAAGTACTGAGAAAATCAGACTATATTTTGTGTGAAGATACGAGAGTTTCAAAGAAATTATTAGCAAAATATAAAATTAAATCAAAATTAATCTCCAATCATAAATTTAATGAGAAAAAAAATCTTCAAAAAATTATTGATATTTTAAAATCGAATAAAATTGTGTCTTTAATATCTGATGCTGGAACTCCTACTATTTCAGACCCAGGAAATATAGTTATTAAAGAGTGTATAAGTAAAAAAATAAATTTAATTCCCATTCCAGGGCCATCGGCACCTATTGTAGCTCTCTCGATAAGCGGTTTTTCAAATAAATATTATTTTTATGGTTTTTTTCCTGAAAATAATTCAGAAATAAATGAAAATTTTGAAATTTTATCTAAAATAAATGGTTCAATTGTATTTTTTATATCTGCAAAAAAATTTAATAGATCAATAAGTGTAATTAAAAAATATTTTTCAGACAGAAAAATTTTAATTTGTAAGGAAATAACTAAATATTTTGAAGAATATTTTAGATTTAATGTAAGTGAGTTAGATCAAAAAAATATAGGTTTAAAGGGAGAGATTACACTAGTACTTTCAGAAAAAAAACTTGTAAATAAAATTACGAATAATTTAACCGAATCTGATAAAACAAAAATAAGAAAGTTAATTAAAAAACTAAGTATCAAGGAAATTGTAGATTTAATTAAAGATGGAAAAAATATACAAAAAAAAGTAATTTATAATTATTGCTTAAAAATAAAAAATGAAAAGTGAAAAATAAATTAATTAATATAATTTTAATTCTATTTCTATTAAATGGTTGCGTAGGAGCATCATCCAAAGGAATATTTGGAACTGGTGTTAGTGTTGCTTTAGATCCAAGATCAGTAGGTACTCAAATTGATGATGGAATCATGGATAAAAATTTGGACGCAAAATTATTATTAATGAATAAAAATTATTTGCTAAGTATAAGCACACAAGTATTAGATGGCAGAATATTTATTACTGGAAAAGTGGAAGATCCAGAGGAAAAATTAAAGATTACCAAATTAGCTTGGGAGATAGAAGGAACAAGGTCAGTCAAAAATGATTTAAAAATTAAAGAAAAATTTAGTTTTAAACAATCTGCGAAGGATATTTTAATAACTTCACAATTAAGAACAGCATTAATTTTTAATAAAAAAATAAAATCTGCTAACTACAGTATAGATACATACAAAAAAAAAATTTATATTTATGGAATAGCAGAATCAAAAGAAGAACAATTATTAGTTATAGAAGAAGCAAAACAAATACTAGATGTCGAAGATGTAATCTCAAGTATTCTTTTGGTTGAAGATTTAAGAATTCAAAAAAATTAATTTTTTTTATTATAATCAATTACACCTGCCGAGTAAGCAGCAACTGAAGCAAGATTTATAATATCTGAAGTTGATGATCTTAATGGAGCAATTTCTATTGCCTCTCCAAGGCCAATTAATAACGGTCCAATAACTTTTGCACCACCTAAAGTTTTCATAATTTTATAAGAAATTGCAGCACTATGCTGTCCAGGCATAATTAGTATGTTAGCGTTTCCAACTATTTCAGAAAATGGATAAAGTTCTTTATATTCTTCATTTAGCGCTACATCAGGCTGCATATCTCCATCAAATTTAAAGTCTACCTTTTTTTGTTTTAGTATATCTACAGCATCTCTTATATGTTTTGTTCTACTAGTTATTGGTTGTCCAAACGTGGAATGAGATAAAAAAGCTACTTTAGGATCAAATCCAAAAAGCCTAACTACTCTTGCAGCAGATATTGCAATTTCTGCCATTTGAGCTGAAGTTGGATATTCATGAACTGTGGTATCTCCAATAAATACTGTCCTTCCTTTATTTACTATCATATTGAGACCAAACATAATTTCCCCAGGCCTTGAATCGACAACTTTTAAAACTTTATCTAAAGATTGGCCATATCTTCTTGTATTACCAGTAACCATAGCATCTGCATCACCACACGAAACCATACATGAGCCCCATACCACTCTATCATTCCTTATTAATCTATCACAATCTCTTTCTAGCAAGCCTTTTTCTCTATGTAATTTTCTAAAAATATATTTTGAGTACTTTTCTCTCCTATCTTTTAAAGTTGAGTTTACAATTTCAATATCGAAATTTTCTCCATATCCAATATCTTTAAGTCTTTCTTTTACTACTTTTTCTTTTGCAACTAAAATTGGAATACCTAAGCCACTTTTTTTAAATGATATAGCAGCTTTTAAAGTATTTTCATCTTCTCCATCAGTAAAAACAACTCTTTTTTGTGTTTTTTTAATTTGTGAATTTATTCCTTGCATAATTGTTACTGAAGGATCTAATCTTTGTTTTAATTGATCAGCGTATATATCAAAGTTTTCAATTTTTTTTCTTGCAACTCCACTTTTTATTGCTGCTTTTGCTACGGCAACTGGAATGACACTAATTAATCTTGGGTCAAATGTTGATGGGATAATATAATCTCTACCATAAGTTGGCCTTTCACCGCCCATTGCTGCAGCTACTTCATCCGGCACTCTTTCTCTTGCTAGCGATGCTATTGCATTAGCAGCTGCAACTTTCATTTCTTCATTAATTGTTTTAGCTCTTACGTCCAAAGCACCTCTAAATATATATGGAAAACCAATGAGATTATTAACTTGATTTGGATAGTCAGATCTGCCAGTAGCTATAATTGCATCATTTCTAACTTGTTCTATTTCTTCAGGCTTTATTTCAGGATCTGGGTTTGCGCAAGCGAATATAATTGGATTTTTTGCCATTTTCTTTACCATTTCTTTTTTTAATGCACCTGCCGAAGACAGCCCTAAAAATACATCAGCATTTTTAATCGCATCAACAAGAGTTCTATTCTTTGTTTCTATTGCATGTGCTGATTTCCATTGATTTAAATTATCTCTACCTATGTAAATAACTCCTTTTCTATCCAACATAGTTATATTTTTTTGAGGAATCCCTGTGTGTTTAAAAAGATTTGCACAAGCCATTGCAGAAGCTCCTGCTCCGTTAATAACTATCTTAATTTTTTTTATATCTTTTTTTGCTATATCTGCTGCATTTTTTAAAGCTGCGCATGTAATTATTGCAGTCCCATGTTGATCATCATGAAATACCGGAATATCTAATATCTCTTTTAATTTTTCTTCAATTATAAAACAATTTGGAGCAGCAATATCTTCTAAATTTATACCACCAAAACTTTTTGAAAAGTTTCTTATAGATGAAATAATTTCATCTGAATTATTTGAATCTATCTCAAGATCAATCGAGTCTATATCTGCAAATCTTTTGAACAATACAGCTTTTCCTTCCATAACTGGTTTTGATGCTAATGCTCCCAGGTTTCCTAGCCCCAAAATAGCCGATCCGTTACTTATAACTGCAACTAGATTTCCCTTAGTTGTATAGTCATATGCAAGATCAGGATCTTTTGATATAGCTTTAACTGGAGCTGCTACACCCGGAGAATAAGCCAAAGCCAAATCTCTTTTTGTTGTCATAGGCTTTGAAGAAATTATCTCAATCTTGCCAGATTTATTACTATTATGAAACTCTAAAGCTTCTTTATCTGAATAATGTTCAATTTTATTTTTTTTCATTTTATGTAATTAGATATACAAATGGAGCAAATTTAAGACTAATATGGTTTATGAACCTAATTAAGTCAACTGGTACATTTAGCTTTTTTACTTTAATTAGTAGATTAACAGGATATCTAAGAGATATACTAATTGCAATTTTCCTTGGAGCAGGTCCAATTGCTGATGCTTTTTTTGTAGCTTTTAGACTTCCCAACACTTTTAGAAGATTGTTTTCAGAAGGTACATTTAATGCAGCTTTTGTTCCTAGTTATTCTTCAGAACTAAACAAAAGTAAGAAAAGTGCAGAATTATTTGCAAATAATATTTTCAATATTCTTTTATTATCTTTGCTTGCAATTGTTTTTATAATTGAAATTTTTATGCCATTATTTGTGGCATTAATTGCACCAGGATTTACAGAAAATTCAGAAAAATTAGAAATTGCGATTAATCTTACCAGGATAACATTTCCATTTTTGCTATTTGTAAGTTTGTCATCATTTTTTTCAGCAATATTAAATTCTCATAACAAATTTGCAGTCGCATCAGCAACACCAATTATTTTAAACATTATTTTGATTTTGGTTTTGTTATTTGGAAAATTTTTATCAGACAAACTCGTGTACTACGTTTCTTATGCAGTAACTTTTGCTGGATTAATTCAATTAATTTTTTTAATTTTTTTTGTTAGAAAACATTTTATTCCAAAAATTTCTTTTAAATTTAAAAATAATAAAAAAATAAAATTGTTTTTTAAAAAATTATTTCCAAGTATTTTTTCTTCAGGCGTTACACAAATAAATATTTTAGTTGGAACAATAATTGCTTCTTTTCAAGCAAATGCTGTATCTTATCTTTATTATGCTGATAGAATTTACCAGATAAATTTAGCTATTGCTGGAATAGCAATTGGTACAGTTTTACTTCCAAGTTTGTCAAAATATATAAATAGCAAAAATAATGCTAAAATTGATTTTATACAAAATAAATCATTAGAGTTAAGTTTATTTTTAAGTTTGCCTGCATCCGCAGCACTATTAATAGCATCTGATGAAATTACCTCCGCATTATTTGGATATGGATCATTTGATCTAAATAGTGTGAACAAATCAGCACATGCATTATTTTATTTTGCTCTAGGCTTGCCTGCATTTGCATTAATTAAAATATTTTCAAGTTTTTTATTTGCAAGACATAATACAAAAACACCTTTTCATTTTTCAATATTTTCTGTTTTATTAAATATTTTTATAAGTATTTATTTTTTCAATGAAATTGGCTTTATTATAATACCAATTGCAACAACCATATCTTCTTGGTTTAATACCTTTTTACTTTTATTTTATTTGCTTTCAAAAAATTATTTTTCTTTTTATAAAAGCTTTCCAATTAAGTTTTTGAATATATTGTTTGTATGTTTTTTTTCTTCTTTTATTTTTTACAAACTAATTCAAAATTTTAAAGAATATTTAATTTACGAAAGTGAGTACAAACTATTAACTATAATTTTGCTTGTGATTATTACTTTTTTAATTTATATAACAACCTCAATAGTCACTAAAGCTTTCAAAATTTCGGATATTAAATTAAAGTATTAATAATGAAAAAAAAAATTTTTTCTGGAGTTCAACCAACTGGAAATTTACATTTAGGAAATTATTTAGGTGCAATCAAAAATTTTGTTGAACTGCAAAATGAAAAAGATAATGAATGTGTTTACTGTGTTGTAGATTTACACGCAATAACTGTTAAACAAGATCCAAATATTTTAAAGAATAACATAAGGGAAACAACAGCCGCCTTTCTTGCAAGTGGCCTGGATTATAAAAAAAGTATAATTTTTAATCAGTCCTTAGTACCCTCACATTCTGAAGGTTCATGGATTTTAGGGTGTATTGCAAGAATGGGATGGTTAAATCGTATGACACAATTCAAAGAGAAAGCTGGTAAAGATAAAGAAAAAGCAAGTGTTGGTTTATATATATATCCAATACTTATGGCTGCTGATATTTTATTGTACGACTCAACACATGTTCCTGTTGGAGAGGATCAAAAACAACATTTAGAATTATCCAGAGATATTGCTCAAAAATTTAATTTAGATTTTAAAGCTCCTGATTTTCTTAAAGCACCAGAACCATTAATCCAAAAAAATTTTGCAAGAATTATGAGTTTAAAAGATGGAAAGAAAAAAATGAGTAAATCTGATCCTTCAGATTTAAGCAGAATTAATTTAACAGATAAAAAAGACGAAATAGTAAACAAAATAAAAAAAGCCAAAACTGATAATTCAGCCTTACCTTCTGATGATAAAAAATTAAATGAAAGACCTGAAGTTGAGAATCTTTTAGGAATTTATGCAAGTTTAAGCAATCAAACCTTATCTAATACAATAAATGAATTTGCTGGAAAAAATTTTTCTGAATTTAAACAAAAGCTCTCACATCTTGTAGTTGAAAAAATTTTTCCAATATCTGATGAAATAAATAAATTAAAAAAAGATAATAATTTTATAGATAAAATTTTAGAAAATGGTGCTGAAAAAGCTGATAAAATAGCTTCAAAAAAAGTTAAAGAAATAAAAAAAATTATAGGTTTTTAATTTTTTACCCTTTAACTTTACATTATAACAATTATATAAGAATTATGTTTGTACAAACCGAAATCACACCTAATCCAAATTCGTTAAAGTTTTTGCCAGGAAAAAAAGTATCTAATGATGTGCCAATTGAATTAACTGACAAAAATGAAAGCAATAATGAGTTGGTAAGAAATATTTTATCTATCAATGGTGTAACTGGTATTTTTTTATCAGATGATTTTTTGTCAGTTAATAAAGATGAAAAAATAGAATGGGAAGATTTAAAACATATAATAATTTCATTTATTAATGATTATTATTCAAACGGCAATGAGATTATAATTGATAAAAAAAGCAAAAGTTCTTCAAGCTTAAATTTATCAGATGTTGAAAAAAAAATTATTAATATTTTGGAAACAAAGGTAAGACCCGCCGTTGCAAGAGATGGAGGAGATATAAAATTTAAAGAATTTAAAGATGGTGTTGTAATTGTTAATCTTCAGGGTAGTTGTTCAGGCTGTCCAAGTTCAGCTATGACTTTAAAACAAGGAGTACAAAATCTTTTATGCCATTATATTCCCGAAATTAAAGAAGTAATCGCCATCTGAAAATAATTAAAGAATCAAGTATAATAAACTTATGAATAAGTTAAAAAAAATAAATATACAGGGAATTAAAAAAATTCTTCAAAGAAGAGGATATAAAGTTTCAAAAAAAAATGAAGGTTTTTTTGGTCTTTATTATACAGCATTTGCGAGTATATTTTTAATTTTAATTTTTTATGCAATACCTTTTTTTATAAACATTTCTTCAAAAGTTTTTAAAAAAAATGAAGTCGTTATAAATACTTCTAATAAAAATTTTAATAGAGTTTTGGAAGGAAAAAAAATTGAATCAGAAAAAAATAATGAAAACGGCGAAGCAAATTATAATGAATTATTCTTCGACATTTTAAATTTTGATATAAATGAAAAAGATACAATTAGATTAAGTGCATCAACTTTAAAACAATTATTTAAAGATGAAGATTATAATTTAAAAGATATTAGAAAAAATAAATTAGTTAAGCCTATAAGCATAGATATTCTTCCAAGTGAAATTAAACACATAGAAAATACTAAGAAAAGAAAAGAATTATTTATTCAAATAGTCTTGCCTTTAATTTTAGAAGAAAATAAGAAGATAAAAATAGAAAGAAAAACCTTATTTTCAATTTTAAATAAAAATAATAATTCTGAGGAAGAAAGAAATTGGCTACGAAGTAAATTTAAACAATATGGAGTTGCAAATAAAGATTTAACCACTTTAAAAATAAGAATGGATGAAATACCAGTTTCATTAGCAATTGCTCAGGCAGCAAAAGAAACTGGTTGGGGTACTTCAAGATTTGCCCAAGAAGGTAATGCTTTGTTTGGACAATGGACTTATGATGGGAAAGGAATTAAGCCAGCAGGATCTGATGCAGGAGATACTCACAAGGTGATGAAATTTAAAATTCTTAAAGCTTCAGTTAGAGCCTACCAAAGAAATTTAAATACTCATAAAAGTTATAAAAAATTTAGAAAGGTAAGAGCAATCCAGAGAGATGTTTACGGATCATTGAATAGTTTAGAGTTAGCTAGCTACTTAGATAAATATGCAGAAACTGGATCAACATATATTAAAATATTAAAAAAAATTATTGAACAAAATAAGCTAACTGATTTTGATGATGCAAAAATTTTACCTAGTAGTGAAAGAGAAAAAAATTTAATTTAATTTTGTTCTATAGAAAATTGAATTCCAAGCCATCTCCAACCAATATCATCATTTAAAGAACAGTTAATTCTACCTCTTCTAAAAGAAAATTTATCCCGAAATTCAATGTGAAGTTTATTTTTAATTAGTTTAAGTTTAGATTTATTCCACTTATTTCCTTCATTAGAAAAACAATTAATTTTATCTAAATTTTTTTGCTCTTCAAAAAATTCAATAATAGTCTTGGGTGGATTATTACTTTGCAAAATATGTTTATCTTTAGGTATTATGTTTTTATACTCCAAAGGAGACAATTTTATTAAAAAGCTAAATCTTTCTAAATCACCATATTTTTCATTAATTGGAAACCTTGGTAACTCATACTTGTCTTTATTTATATCAATCAATCCAGAATGTTGTCCAAATGCAAAAGCAAACTTACTAGAAATATATTTTTCTTGTTCTAAGCTGTATTCACCAAATGGGTATGAAAAAAATAAGGGATTGTAGCCAATATTTTCAATAAATATTTTTATTGATGAGTCAATATCTTTCTTAAATTTAGTGAAACTGTATTCAACAAGGTATTTATGAGAGTGAGAATGATTACCAATAAAGACAAATTCTTCTTTTTCAATCTCCTTTATTTGGTTCCAATCCATATAGCCATATTTACCAACTGGTTCAGTTGAGACAAATAATATAAATGGAATTTTTTTTTCTTTTAAATATGGCCAGGCATTTTCGTAAAAAGAGGTAAAAGCATCATCTATAGTAAGTAAAATTTCTTTTTTTGATTTTGGTATATTAAAATTTAATTTAAAATCATTCAGGTTAATAAAATTAATTTTTTGTTTTTCAATTAGTTCAATTTGTTTTTTAAAGATTTCCATATTAATATTTGTAGATGGGTATTTATCCTCATTAAATCTATGATACATTATTGAAAGTATACCCTTATCATTCGCATAATATTTGTTATTATTTGCAAATACATTAGAATTTAAAATAAAATTAACTAGTATGAATAATTTAATTATAGATGCAGCAAACGATAAAATTTTTTTTATAATCATAGCTGATAGTAAATCATATACTAGTGAGTTTAGTAACAATAGAGAAAATTTTGATAAACTAGCAATTTTAGTTGTAAAATTTTTAGAAAATCATCATTTAAATATTAAAAATTTAAACAATATATTTGTTAATCAAGGTCCAGGTAGATTTTCTGGAATAAGAGCATCACTAGCCATAGCGAAGGCTCTAAGCTTTGCAAATAAAATAGATTTATATGGTTTTAGCTCAGATCAAGTAATTGATCAAAATTATATGGAAATTATTAAGTTATTTAATAAGGGTTTGTTAAATAAAAATTTGATAAAACCGCAATATTAGAGTTATTATCAAATAATGTCAGAAACAATTGAACAAAAATGTATAGCAAAAGGAGTTAAGCTAACTGACCAAAGGAAAATTATTGCCAAAGTAATGTCCGATTCTCAAGGTCATCCAGATGTTAATGAACTATATTTGAGAGTCTCAAAACTTGATAGCAGAATCAGTATAGCGACAGTATATAGAACTGTAAAACTATTTGAAGAAGCAGGCATAATTGCCAAGCACGACTTTAAAGGTGGAAAAGCAAGATACGAAGAAATAAGCGAAGGACACCACGATCATCTTATTGATGTTAATACTGGAGATATAATTGAATTTGTTGACGAAGATATAGAAAATTTACAAAAAAAAGTTGCTGAAAAATATGGTTATGATTTAGTTGATCACAAATTGGAACTTTACGGAATAAAAAAAAAATCCTAGTTAATGCAAAAAAAAATATTTATCAAAACATTTGGTTGTCAAATGAATGAGTATGATTCTAACAGAATTTATGACTCAGTTAAAAGATTGGGATTTATAAAAAGTCAAGACCAAAAGAATTTAGATTGTTATGTGATAAATACTTGTCACATTAGAGATAAGGCAAAAGAAAAAGTTTATCATGAGATAGGTAGAGTTAAAAAAATATATAAAGAAAAAAATAAGCCAATAGTCGTTGTAGCAGGATGTGTGGCTCAGGCAGAAAACCAAGAAATGTTAAATAGAGAACCTTATATAGATATAGTTATAGGTCCTCAATCATATCATAAGATAAACGATAGGTTAAAAAATTTTATTAAAGACAAAAAAATAGAAGAAACAGAATTTGATACAGTTTCAAAGTTCAATTACTTTGACAATATTGAAAACAAAAATAGTAAAGTCTCATCGTATTTAACAATTCAAGAAGGATGTGATAAGTTTTGCAGCTTTTGTGTTGTGCCTTATACAAGAGGACCAGAGTATTCTAGACCATTTAATAAAATTATATCAGAAGCAGAAAGTTTAATAAAAAATGGAGCAAAAGAAATAATTTTATTAGGTCAAAATGTTAATGCATATTTTTTTAAGGAAAAAATAAAAGAGTATCGAATTTCTGATTTAATTAATAAGTTAGAAAGTTATAGTGAATTAAAAAGAATAAGATACACAACATCCCATCCAAGAGATATGACGGACGATTTAATTGAATGTTATTCAAAAAATAAAAAATTAATGCCACTTGTTCATCTACCGATTCAAAGCGGCTCAAATAAAATTCTTAAACTAATGAACAGAAAACATACAGTTGAACAATATATTGAAATTTTTGAAAAATTAAAAAAAATTAATCCAAAAATTGAATTTTCAAGTGATTTTATAATTTCATATCCTGGTGAAACAAATGATGATTTTAAAGATACTATAAATTTAGTAAGAAAGATTAAATTTATTAACTCTTTTTCTTTTATTTTTAGTCCAAGACCAGGAACAAAGGCAGCAAATTTAAAACAAATTGATAAAGAAATTGCAAAAGAAAGATTATTGAAAATTCAAGAATATTTATTTAAATTTCAGTTAAATATGAATAAATTTTTTATTAATAAGTCAGTAGATGTTCTTGTTGAAAATAAAATGGATGGGCAAAAAAAATTGTTTGGTAGAAATCAATTTATGAATTCTGTAATTTTTGAAGGAAATGCAAATTTTATTGGAAAAAATATAAATATTAAAATAGAACAAGCTAATCAAAATAGTTTATTTGGCAAAATTGAAAAAAATAATATGAGAGCAGCATAATTGAAAAATATAGCTGAAAAAAATTTTAAATCTGAACTAAAATTTGTTTATTCTGATAATGATACTTTAAGCATTATATTTCAAAATAATGAAATTCTTTTAGGTGTTGTAGGTGAATTTAATAATAATATTAAACAGTTAGAGGAAATTACAAAAACAAATATATATACAAGAGGAAACTCAATATTGGTAAAAAGTAGTATAAAAAAAAATGAATTGGTTAAAAATGCAATAAAATTTTTATCTGAACAGTTTATTATAAATGGCACAATAGAAAAAAAAGATATAATTTCATCAGTAAATAAATTTATGATAGATGAAGAAAATAATTCTGTAAAAAATATCGAGTATATAATTAAAACACCAAAAAAATCTGTAATTCCAAGATCTGAAAAACAAAAAAAATACGTAAAAGCATTAAAAGAAAGTGAAATTATAATTTCTGCTGGACCTGCGGGCACGGGTAAAACTTTTTTAGCCGTAGCTGTTGCTTTAACAATGCTTCTAGAAAAAAAAATTGAAAGAATAATATTATCTAGACCAGCAGTAGAAGCTGGAGAAAGATTGGGTTTCTTGCCCGGTGATATGAGAGAAAAAGTAGATCCATATCTTAGACCATTGTATGACTCACTATATGATCTGTTAGATTTTGAAAAAATTCAAAAAAAAATAGAAGTAGGAGATATAGAAATAGCACCATTAGCGTTTATGAGAGGGAGAACATTGAAAAATTCTTTTGCTATTTTAGATGAAGCTCAGAACGCAACTGACACACAAATTAAAATGTTTTTAACAAGAATAGGCGAAAATTCGAAAATTGTAATCAATGGTGACCCTTCTCAAATTGATTTACCAAGTAAAAGTTTATCAGGTTTAAATAGATCTAAGAAATTATTAGGACATTTAAAAGAAATTTCAGTTGTAGATTTTGACCACACTGATGTAGTTAGACATCCATTAGTTTCAAAAATTGTTAAAGTTTATTCAGATCAAAAAACAACTGAATGATGATTAAAGCGAATGTAATATTAGACTATTATAAATGGAAAAATAAGATTAAAGATCCAGATAGTTATTTCAAAAAAAAACTTCACAAATTATCAAAAATTCCTTACTTTCAAAAAAAAAAACAAGAATTCTCAATACTCTTAACAAACAATAAAAAAATGAAAAACTTAAATTTTAAATTTAGAAAAAAAAATA